>JALYZB010000473.1 GCA_030945945.1 Actinomycetota bacterium
GCGCGCGGCCGCGCGACTCGAGCACACGCCGGTCGGGCCCGTGCTGAGCGCTCGGTCGGTTGACGCCGACCGATCCGGATCCCGATGAGCGGCGCCACCGGCCGTGGATCAGTGGCCCTGGATCGGAGCCGGTTCCCGGCGTCGACGTCCTTCATCAGCGCGGTCAGGACCGGGGTGCCAAAGCCGTGCAGATGGACGCTCTCCGACGCGCGGGCGCGTGAGAACTTGCGCCGATCCGCAGGGGCACCCGGGTTAGGGTAGGCAGACCGCTCACCTTCGAACGAGAGAAGCGCACATGCCAGATCTCAACGTGGTCGCCGTCCTCAAGGCGAAGGCCGGCTCTGACGCCGTGCTGCAGGATGCCCTGGCCGGACTCGTCGCACCGACGAGAGCCGAGGACGGCTGCATCAGCTACGAGCTCTTTCGCTCCGCGAGCGACCCCTCGACGTTCATCACCGTCGAGCGGTGACGAGCCCAGGACGATCTCGACGCACACATGCAGACCGCGCACATCGCGCACGCACTGCAGGCCGCTGGGGACGCGATCGACGGAGGGCCCGCGATCCATCCACTGACGCCCGTAGACGACTGAGCGACGGTGTCGGTGGCGCGGGCGACGGGGCCACGGCGACCATCTAGGGAATGCGCGAGGAGCTTTTACCGTGGCGGGCTCCTACGTAAGCGCCACCCCACCGGTGCTCGTGGTCTCGGTGTCCGCGAGTCGCAGGGCGACCAACCACACCTGGATCCTCGTACACGCGCCTGCCGGGTCCCACGAAAACCGGGAGATCAGCAGTCGGGGTGACGCGAGCCCCCCTGAGTGGGAGAGCGTTTTGGTATGCGGTGCCGGTCTCGTTAGGTCAGAAACTGCGCTGCCTGCGTCCACGCGTCGGCGGCGGCCTCTGGGTCGTAGCCGGGGCGGCCGATGGAGCAGAAGCGGTGCCCGACGCGGGGGTAGGTGATGACTTGGGCTTCGGGTTGCCAGGCGCGGAGAGTAGCGAGGTCGGACGCTGGGACCATCGGGTCTGCCTCGCCGACGAGGATCAGCAGGCGGCCGGCGAGCGCCAGGCGGCCGGTCGGCTCAGGGCGGGATGCGGCGATGGCGGTACCCGCAAGCCAGCCCGCGTACATCGCGACGCAGGCGCGAAGCTCGAGCCGGGCCGCAGCGAGCATCGCGACGTGCCCGCCGAACGACATCCCGACGGCGACCGATGGAGCTCCCGCGTCGGCGCAGGGTTGGCTGCGGGCTGCGTGCAGCGCGTCGCGCACGTCGCCAATGAGCTCGAGGCGGGTGAGTTCGTCGATGAGGGCCAGACCCTGGCGGCGGCCGTCTTCGTCATCAGGGAGGGGACCGCCGGGGGCGCGCCGGTGGAGGAGGTCAGGGGCGATCGCGACGTATCCCATGGCAGCCACGCGCTCGGTCGCGTCGCGTTGCACATCTGTGAGCCCGAACAGCTCGCCGAGGACCACAGCGGTTGGCCATCGTTGGTGACCCTCTGGCCAGGCGAGAAACGCTGGCATTTCGTACCCGTCGAAGGTGGCGACGTTGATCTCGGTGGTCGGCACGGTCGGATCGTAGCTCGACCACGTGCATGCCGAAAGCGACTATCTGGAATGGTTAGGATTCCGTGCGCTCATGGTAGATTGCTCGCTCAGGGATCTCCGCATGCTTCGCGCCGTGGCGGCACGCAGTTCGTTCACGGCTGCCGCATCCGAACTTGGATACACGCAGTCGGCGATCTCCAAACGAGTCGCGGCACTGGAGAGAACAACGGGGCACACGCTTGTGATCCGCGAGCGCTCCGGAGTCCGGCTCACCCGCGCCGGCGAAGTGCTGCTCGGTCACGCCGCTACGGCCCTGGACGCGATCGACGACGCCGAGCGCGAGCTCAACGACGCGGACGCGATCCGGCTTCGGCCCGTTCGGCTCGGTGCGTTTGCGAGCGCCGCCGCTGGTGTTGTGCCCGGCGCGCTGCGCCGCCTCGCACGCGACCAACCCGACATCGCGGTCGCGTTGCGCGAGGGCACAAGCGCGGTTCTCACGCGCGCCCTGCGCGCCGGGAACCTTGACATCGCGCTGCTCGCCGGCGTCCCTCCCCACGCGCCGCCTGACGACCGTGAGCCGGCTCTCGAGGTTGAGATCCTCGCGGAGGGGCCTCTGCGCATCGCCGTCGGCACGAGCCATCGACTGGCGGGGCGGTCACGCGTACACCCGGCAGAGCTCACCGGCGAGCGTTGGGTAATGGCACGTTCAGAAGGCCAGGAACGGCTTCTCGGGGTATGGCCGGGCTCCGCTGGCCGCCCGAACGCGCCATACGTCGTGCGCGATTGGCTGACCAAGCTCCAGCTCGTCGCAAGCGGGATGGCGATCACCACCATCCCCGACGTGCTCGTACCCGCGCTGCCCCCAGACGTTCAACACCTGAGCGTGGACGGCAGCAGCGCAGAGCGTCGACGGCTGCTGCTCGTCCGCACGGCCGGAGTCACACGACCCGAAACGGAGACCGTCGCGCTAGCGCTCCGCGACGCCGCCCTGGCCATACGCGCGCCACGCTTGGCCTCGCCGCCGCCCGCACTTCTCCTTCCATCCGGCCGCGCTCAGAAGCAGGAGCGGCGTGCAGGTAGCCGCCTCGGAGGTTCGTGACCTACGCGCAATCGCCCGCGGGCCGTAGCCCAACCGTTCTCGATCCGTGAAGGACGCCAAAGTGGGCGAGCGCGATCAACGTCGTCCAGCGGGGCGGTCCTGGCCGATGCGGTGCCTCAGCGCATCCTCGCCCGCGCGATCGAAGCTCGTCACCGGTGACCCATCGGGCTTGGTCTCGACCGAGAACCCCCGAGCACGATCGGAGCCAACGAGATCGAGGCCGCCAGGTCAGCCAGCTGGAACGCAAAGTCAAGATCACCGAGCACGTGCACCGATCCAGCCAATCACATCCCGCGCGGGCCCCGGCTATCAGCTCTCGCGAGCCGGGGCGTTCTCATGCAGCGACCTCATCGGCTCGACGGCGTGCTGTCTGTGCCCGGCTCGTGAGCTGGTGCGGTGGCTTTCGGCGGCAGGTCGTGGAGCCGCGGGTGGGTCGGCCGGCTCTCATTTAGGTGACGAGCAGGCAGGCGCCGAGCTCGGCCTCGTCGAGTTCGAGCAGCTCCCGGTTGTGCTCGTGCCAGACCCGAGAGGCAAGATCCCGGCTCAGCGCGCTGACCGCTCGGCGCTCGGCCTGCCTCCCCACGGCAGCCCAAACCGACGTTCCGCGTCGCACCGGCTCCTGTAGATACGCCTCAGGGCGCCGCCAATAGCTGTGAAAGAAGCCGTCTTGACAGTCCCACGGAATTGGGACGGCCGTCATTGTGGCGCCGATCGCCTCAGCACGCTCAGCAAGAGTCAGACGCGCCCCAACCGCCGGGACAAACTCAGGCAAGTAGTCGCGCGCCAGCCAGAAATCGCCCGCCCGCGCGTTATCCCACTGAAAGACCACCACGCGTGACGCGACGCGACGCATCTCTCGTAAGCCAGCGACCGGATCCTGCCAATGATGGTCAGACAGCACGGCCATGGCAACGTCAAAGGAACCGTCGGGGAACGGAAGCGCCTCCGCGCGCGCCGCAACGCACGGTGCGGCATTCTCCGGGCGCTGCGCCCGCATGACCTGCGACGGCTCGACGGCGGTGACCTCGCGATCGGCCGGCTCATAGGAGCCGGTTCCCGCGCCAACGTTCAGGACCGTTCTCGCGTCCCCGAGCGCATGCCAGATGCGCGCCGCAATCCTCGGATCGGTACGTCGCTGACCGCTGTAGGTCTGCCCGATCGCGTCGTAGAGCGCGCCGGCACTGGTGTCAGCAGCCATCGACAGAGCATCCCTGACATTCGCGGGTGTAGCAAACCGGCCACTCGCACCGTCCGTGCACGACGCGCAGGGCTCAGGGCTCAGCGGGCCCCTGCTTCCATCGACAGACCGCGAAGGCGACAGCGTCATTGTTGCCGCCGCAAGGGCGACCAACAGACGCCACAACTGATGGCGCAGCGGCAGACCAAGAGCTGTTCTGAAGGCTCAGCGCTCGTCGGCTGGCGTTCGCCTGCAAGCATGGCGCGGACGCGGCTGTGAACCGAGATGTGACTCACATCGGGCGACCTGGCGCGCCGGCCTGCCAGAGGCGATCGTCGGCCCAGCTTGCCTCGATTACGCGGTCGGGGTCGACGCCACGTGCGTCAGCCAGCGTCGCCGCGAGCTTCTGCAGGCGGACGGTCAGCGGGATCTGACTCAACACCGGGTCAAGCCCGTCAGGCTCGTGCACCGCGGAGGTGCTCAAGCCTTCTCGGGCGGCCGCCGCCAAGAGGCCGTCAAGGAGACCAGATCTGTCGTGGGTCGGCTGGACGGCGATGAGCCCATCCCCGCTACGCAGCGGCACAGCGCTGCCATGGAGCAGATACTCCGCCTCGTAGCCCTCTGCGGCGAGTCGGGCGGCCTCGCGCAGCTTCAGCGCACCCTCGCGGGCTGTCACCGCTCCCGGGCCCACACCGGCGAGAACCAGTAGCCGCTCAGGGACGGTCTCAAACCATGAGGTCGATGCGGTAGCGGCAGCTTGGACGCGACCTGGCAGCTCTGAAAGCTGAGCGGGATCAAAGCTTGACTGTCGTAGGGCCACGCTCAACCGAGCGAGGATCACCAGCGCGGTCAGGTAGCTGACGGTATAGGTCTCCGAGCGTTCGGCGTCGACGGTCTGCACCGCCTCCGGCCAGTCCTTCCCCTGCGCGGTGATCGTCACCAGGCGGGCCGACGATTCCAGAACGCGCTGACGCGCACGCTGTGCGAAGGCGGTCTCGGTGGTGTGCGAAATGACGACCACGGCATCCTCGCCTCGAAGGGGTCGGTCGTTGTACGCGAACGCCGCAGAGGACCAGGCATGCACCTCCTTATCGCCGCCGTCGAACATCCACGCGCCAAGTTCAGCAGCGTGCTGACTGGTTCCCGTGCCCACAAGCCAAACGCGGCGCGCAGGCTCGAGCTGCGCAACCGCCTCGTCTAGCTCCACGGTCATCACAGCGGCTAGCAGCTCCGCTTGGGCCGCGATCGCCTGCGCCATCGCCGTCAACGGAGATCAATCATTGCACCGGTGCGCGGTTTCTCCGGCGCGCTGGATCTAGGCGACACGGGCGTCTGCGAAAGGGGGGCGTGGCAGCTGGTTGGCATGAACCCTTCGTCGTCACCTCTCGAACCTACTCGCGGGCGCCTTCGGGCGCGGCGGCAGCCAGCCGTTGGCACTTGTGGCGACACTTACGCCGGTCATCTGGCCCCGTTGCGGCGGTCTCTCCATTGCAGCAACTCGGTGAGCTCGCCGAGGTCATAGCCACCAGGACCGCCACCGACTCCGATCGTCAGCTCGTGAACTCCAGCGTCGGCGAGCGCGTCAGCGTGCTCGGAGATCGAGCCGGAGCTGCCGATCACCCGCTCGATCGTCGCCGGGTCGCGCCTGACCGTCGCGCAGTGCGCGGCCAGCACCTCGGACTTGCGCAGGTAGGTTGTCGGATCGGCGAACGTATGCCACAGCTGCGCGTGCTCGGCAACCAACCGCAACGTCACCTTCTCGCCGCCTCCGCCGATCATGATCGGGATCTCGCCGACCGGCGGAGGGTTGAGCTTGGCCAGCCGCTGCTTGATCAGCGGCAGATCGCGGCGCAACGCCCTGAGGCGCTGCGGAGCAGTCCCGAACTCGTAGCCGTACTCGTCGTAATCGCGCTCGAACCAGCCAGCGCCGATCCCGAGGATCACGCGCCCACCGCTGAGGTGGTCGATCGTCGAATGAACGTTGGCCAGCAGCTGCGGGTTTCGGTAAGAGTTGCAGAACACCAACGCACCGATCCTGGCCCGCTCGGTACTCGCCGCCAGCGCCGCGAGGGACGTCGCTCCCTCGAAGTGCTTTCCCTCAGCGTCCCCATACAGCGGATAGAAGTGATCCCACGTGTAGATCGAGTCGACTCCGAGCTCCTCGGCCGCTCTCCATGCCTCTCGCATCTGCTCGAAGTCCGCTTGCTGTGGCTGAACCTGGACCCCGATGCGAATGGACACGGCAGACCTCCTGGCTTAAGACGGTAAGCGCCTCAATGTAGCCGCGACGGTCCATAGCGTGGAGCTGCTTGCATTTGCCGACCTCAAATTTTGCCGTGCTGAACTGGCCCAACCGGTGATCGGCCAGTTGGGACGCTCGCGAGCGAGCTGGTTGTTGAACTCGACCTAGACGGCACGCCGGGGTACGGACGGATTGAGCCCGAAGGGCAAGCACGCTGCCCGCGTGTCAAATGGCCGCTGCGCAGCGGCGTCTGAGGAACTGCCGGTCAGACGTGTGCCCCCTCTCTGATGACGGCCGGGGCGCCTCGCGGCCCGTCGTATGCGTGAGGACATGCGGCGGTCTCGCACCGGGGCAAGAACGCCGCGGGTCGGATGAGGTGACAATAGGGAGCATGACGACGACCGTGCCGCCCGGTGCCGAGCTCCCGCCGCGCGGAGCGAGGCGGCGGCGCGCCGAGATCGCCTGTGTGACCGCCATCGCGGCCAAGAGCCTGTTCGCGCTCGCGCTGCTGCCGCTAACACCCTCCCTGCTCGGTACCCATCCTGTGCTCCTCGAGGCTCTGCGCGGTTCGACGTCTGCGATGGCATCGAGCGGCGCGTTCGCCCGGGTGGGCGACGTATCGCTTGTGCTTGCCGTCCTTGCCCCGCTTCCGACGCTGCTCTTCGCCACCCCGTTCTTCTGGTGGGCGGGGCGGCTGTGGGGTCCCAAGGCGGCTGCCACACTGGCCGGAGGCCACCCGAAGGCGGAGAAATGGGCGCAGCGCTCCGGCGCGCACCTGGAACGCTTCGGCGGCCTTGCCGTCACGCTGGCCCCTTACCTCCCGGTTCCGTCGGCGTTCATCTACGCCGCCGCCGGCTGGACAGGGATGAGCTTCCGCCGTTTCATGGTTTTTGACCTCCTCGGGATGCTCTCGTGGATTGGTTTGATCGTCGGACTGGGTTACGCGATCGGACATCCCGCGGTCCAGGTCGCCAAGGCGATCTCCCACTATGGACTGCTCGCCACGATCGCCCTTGTCGCGATCGCCCTGGCCATCGCCATGCTTCGCGCGCGTCGGGCCGCGCCCGGGCCGAGCCCACCGACGCAACGCTAGGCGAGGGCCACGGCAAATCTCAATCACCAGCGCGACAACACCCGTCGCATTCAACGCACGAACCAGCGGTCGCCAGCGTCATAGATCGCGCGGTCGTGCGGCCTCTCGCGTCGCCCGGCGTGTGCCGCGGTGTGAGCACCGCGCACAACATTCACCAGCCGGCGCCTGGCCCGCGGGCGGTCAGCCGCCGAGGTCGGAAGCGTCGTGAGCGAGACCGAACGGGCTGCCCTCCGAGTCGCGACACACGGCAAACCGCTCTCCGGGATGAACGACGGCGCCGCCGAGCTCGACGACGCGGCGGAGTGCGCCCGCTAGATCCGCGACGGCGAAGTACGGAAGCGAGTACGAATCGCCGGGCCCACGCCCGCGCGCGTGTATCCCGATATCGGTGGGAGTTCCGTGGGTCTGCCAACCGTCGCCCTCGAGACCCGACCGAACGGTGAGCTGAGCGTCCAGCAGGCCCGACCAGAACTGCCGCGCCCGCGCTGGATCATCGGCGGGGAACTCGATAAGTGAGGGGCGGGAAAGCATCACGCTCGGTCAACTTAGCGCGTCGCGTCCCGCCCGATACTGCAGAGCCGCTTGCCAGCCAACCAAGCTCTAGTCGTCAACCGACCAGGGCACAGCCTCGGCAGGGCGTCGTAGAACACGCGCCCACGTCCGGCGCGTCGGCACCACACCAGGGGACGATCCGGATGTCCGTTCGGCGTGTTGAGCCGGGCGAGGACGTGAACGAGGGGACGTGGATCGTGCTTGAAC
>JALYZB010000498.1 GCA_030945945.1 Actinomycetota bacterium
GCACCTGCTGGCCGGTGGTGCCGTTCTCCTCCGGGGACGTCAGCTACTTCAACTCGCTCGAGAACCGTCTCAACGCGGTGATCACCTCGGCCGCGCAGAGCAACGCTGCCACCTACGTGGATACGTACACGTCGAGCATCGGTCACGATGCCTGCAAGGCACCGGGCACGGCGTGGGTCAACGGGATCATCCGACCTCCCCCGCCTATCCGTTGCACCCCAACCAGGCCGGCGAGTCCAACATGGCAACCCAGGTCCTGGCGCATCTGTCGTGACGCGGCGATGACACCGCCCCGAGCCCCGATCTCAGTAAAGGACGAACATGGCACCTGACCTGCCTGACCTCACCGGCCTCGCGATCGGGGGCGCACGCACCCTGTGGGGCCTCGGCCAGCGGATTCCGCGCGCCGGTGGCCTGCTCGCCCAGTCGCTGAGCGGGATCGTGGAGGGCAAGACGATCCTCATCACCGGAGCCTCATCGGGGATCGGCGAGGCGACCGCGCTGAAGCTGGGGGCGGCCGGCGCGACCGTGCTGCTCGTGGCCCGAACCAAGGACAAGCTCGACAAGGTCGCCGCCGCGGTCGACGCCGCGGGCGGCCGAGGCCTGTCCTACCCGTGTGACCTGACCGATCCCGATGACGTGGACCGGATGGCCGCCGTGGTGCTCGATGAGCACGGGGTCGTCGATGTGCTGGTCAACAACGCCGGCAAATCGATCCGCCGCTCGGTCAACCGCTCCTATGACCGGTTCCACGACTACCAGCGCACCATGCAGCTCAACTACTTCGCGCCGGTCAAGCTGATCCTCGACCTGCTCCCGGTGATGCGCGAGAACGGCGCGGGCCACATCGTCAACATCTCGAGCATCGGTCTGCAGGTCAACACCCCCCGGTTCGCCGCCTACCTGGCCTCCAAGGCGGCCCTGGACGCGTTCTCGCGATCGATCGCCCCGGAGGTGATCGGCGACGGCGTCCATCTCACCACTGTCTACATGCCGCTGGTGCGCACACCGATGATCGCCCCGACCTCGGTCTATGACCGCGTGCCCACGCTCAGCCCCGAGCAGGCGGCGGAGATGATCACCGACGCGATCCGCAAGCAGCCCAAGCGGGTCGCCACGACGCTCGGCAGTCTCGGCCAGCTCACCTACGCGATCGCGCCGGGCGCCCAGGACCTGGTCGTCAACCGCGCCTACCAGCTGTTCCCGGAAGGCGGCGCCAACAAGCCCGAGGACCGCCGGACCGCGGCCGAGCAGCGGGCCTTCGCCCAGGCGACCCGCGGCGTGCACTGGTAGCCGCCGGCGCCCCGGCCGCGCTGTGACCACCGACCGGCGGGGGCTCAGCTCATCGCATCAACGCGGCAAACGCGGAGGCGCCGATGTTGCCGCCGCTGAGCACGACGCCGACCCGGGTGCCCGGGGCCGAGACCGTTCCGGTCAGCAGGGCGGCCAGCGCACAGGCGCCGCTCGGCTCGACGGCGAGCTTGCAGCGCTCGAACAGGAAGCGCATCGAGTCGACGATCTGCGCGTCCGAGACCGTCACCACCGAGTCGACGAGCCGGCTGATCACGGGCCAGGTCAGCGCTCCGGGGGTCGGGGTCTGCTGCCCGTCGGCGATCGTCGGCCCGACCTGCACCCGGATCCGCTCACCGGCCGCGAGCGAGCGCTTGACGTCATCCGAGGCCTCGGGCTCGACGCCGATCACCCTCGTCCCGGGGGCGAGTGCGGCGCTGACGGTGGCGCAGCCCGAGATCAGGCCGCCGCCCCCGACCGGCACGAGCAGGACATCGAGAGCGCAGTCCGCGAGCAGCTCGAGCGCGACCGTGCCCTGTCCGGCCATCACATCGCGATCGTCGAACGGGTGCACGAGCGTCAGCCCGCGCTCGGCAGCCAGCCGCTGAGCCAGCGCCTCGCGATCGTCGCGGTAGCGGTCGAACTCGATCACCTCGGCCCCGTAGGCTTCGGTGGCCGAGCGCTTGAGCGCGGGCGCGTCAGCCGGCATGAGGATCACCGCGCGCGTAGCGAACAGCCGGGCGGCGAGCGCCACCGCCTGGGCATGGTTGCCCGAGGAGACGGCGCAGACGCCGCGGTCGCGCCGCTCCGGGTCCAGCGCGGCCAGCGCGTTGTAGGCGCCGCGGAACTTGAACGCGCCGCCCCGTTGCAGGTTCTCGGCCTTGAGGACGACCCGCGCGGCGGTCAGCTCGTCAAGCGTGCGCGAGCGTAGGACCGGGGTGTGATGAGCGACGCCGTGCAGGCGCTGCTCAGCGGCCCGAACGTCCTGCAGCTCGATCGTGGCCGGGACCGGCGAGGACACCGTTGCGCCGCTAGGCGGCGGTGCCGGCGTCCCGCATGAGACGCCCGACCGGGACCGCACGCAGATGGTGGCTGGCCAGGCTGAGGCGGAGCTGGCCGAGCAGCGCCTGGGCTTCGGCCGGACTCGTGATCCGCAGCTCGATCACCTCTCCGGCTCGCAGCCGGCCGAGCGGGTCGCCGCCGTCGCTGAGGCGGACCGCGCCCGCGACCAGCCGGCCGCCGGCGCCGTGGGCGACGAGCCACTGACCGAGGCTCGGCCCGTTGGAGGTGTAGAGAAAATGGTGGTGAAAGCCCATCGGGCCGATCAGGTGGTGCAGCTCGCCCCGGGCCCCCATCCAGCGCACGAGCCCGCCGCTGGGCAAACGCGGCAGGGCCTGATCGCCGTAGCTGATCACGTTGGCGTCCAGCGGCAGCGAGGATTGCGCCAGGCCGAACGACGCGTGCATCCCGTACCCCGCGAGCAGAGTCGCGATCGGGCCAACCTGGTTTACGGGCGCATCGATCAGCACCCCGACCTCGGGCGAATCGGTCTCGACCGTGGTGACCGGGCGGATGTGTGCGAAATGGGCCACGAGCGCGTAGGAGGCGTGGGTGGTCAGCGCCCACAGGGCCAGCCCGAGCGCGAGGACGGCCGTAGCGGTCGCGTGGGCGGTCCTGACCCGCCAGGCGGGGCGCAACCGCGCGCGGCGTTCGTCAGTGAGGATCAGTGACGCCGTGGAGGGCCGGCGCGCGAACGAGGTGTCGGGCTCGTGCTCGATCTCGAGCGCACGCGTGATGGCCGGCTCGAGGTCGGCCTCACGGCGCGCGACCTGGGCGAGCTCGAAGCGCTCCAGGGCGGCGTTGGACGCGCGCACGTGCCCGACGCCGAACCCGTAGGAGACCACGGGGCAGCCCCGGATGATCGCCTCGAGCACGGTCAGGCCCGCACTTGAGTGCACGAGCACGTCGGCGGCGGCGAGGACGTCACCCATGCGATCGGTGAAGCCCATGATCCGCAGCCGCGGCTCGCCGGCGAAGCGCCGGGCGACCGTCGCCCGCGTCTTGTCGTTGCGTCCGCACAGGCAGAGCACGGTCGCGTCCTCGAAGGCGAGCGCCGCACGCGTGGCCCCGGCGAGGTCACCGACACCCCAGCCGCCGCCGGACACGGCGATCACGCGGCCCTCGGCGGGCAGCGCGAGCG
>JALYZB010000506.1 GCA_030945945.1 Actinomycetota bacterium
GTCGTAGTTGGTGCCCAGCACGCGCAGGCCGCCGATCAGGACGGTCAGCTGCGGCGCGGTCAGGCCCAGCAGCTCCGCCCGATCGACCAGGTGGTGCTCCTGCGGCAGCTTGGTCGGCGCACCCGAGTCGTAGTTGCGGAACCCGTCAAAGCGCGGCTCCATGTAAGCGAAGGACTCGACATCGGTCTCGTCCTGGCTCGCATCGACGCGGCCCGGCTTGAACTCGACCTCGACTGAGGTACCGCCGTCCGCCGCGGCCTTCTCGACCGCCGCGACGCCCCCCAGCACGACTAGGTCGGCGATCGAGACCGACCTGCCCCCCTCACCGAAGGTGCCCTTGATGTCCTCCAACGCGGACAGCACCTTGGTCAGCTGCTCGGGGTTGTTGACCTCCCAGTTCTTCTGCGGCTCGAGGCGGATGCGAGCGCCGTTGGCGCCGCCGCGCTTGTCCGAGTTGCGGAAGCTCGACGCCGACGCCCACGCGGTCGATACCAGTTCTGACACGGTCAGACCGGAGTCGAGGATTTGCTGCTTGAGGCTGGCGATGTCCACGGCCGACAGCGTCTCAGCCGGGGCCTCGGGCAGCGGGTCCTGCCAGATGAACGCGTTGTTGGGAACCTCGGAACCGAGGTAGCGGGACACCGGACCCAGGTCGCGGTGGGTCAGCTTGAACCAGGCCTTGGCGAACTCCTCAGCCAGCTCGTCGGGGTGATCGAGCCAGCGGCGCGTGATCTCCCCGTAGATCGGGTCGACCTTCAGCGCGATGTCGCTCACCAGCATCGTCGGCTTGCGCGGGGCGCCACCCTCGTTCGGGGCGGGAATGATCGCCTCGGCGTCCTTGGCGACGTACTGCCAGGCATCGGCCGGTGACTTCTCCAGCTTGAACTCATAGCCGTACAGGTTCTCGAGGTAGTTGTTCGACCACTTCGTCGGCGTGGTCGTCCAGGTGACCTCGATGCCCGAAGTGATCGCATCCTCGAGCTTGCCCGAGCCATAGGAGCTCTTCCAGCCGAGGCCGGTCTCTTCGAGTCCAGCCGCCGCGGGCTCGAAGCCGACGTCGTCGGCCGAGCCGGCCCCGTGGGTCTTACCGAAGGTATGGCCACCGACGATCAGCGCGGCAGTCTCGATGTCGTTCATCGCCATCCGACCGAACGTCTCGCGTATGTCCCGGGCCGATCCGGCGGGGTCGGGCTGACCGTTGGGACCCTCGGGGTTGACGTAGATCAGGCCCATCTCGGAGGCGCCCAGCGGCCGCTCCAGCTCGCGGTTGCCGCTGTAGCGCGCATCGTTGGTGACCCAGGTGGTCTCGGCGCCCCAGTAGACGGACGTGTCCGGAGTCCACTCGTCGACGCGGCCCCCGGCAAAGCCGAGCGTCTCGAAGTCCATCGACTCGAGCGCCACGTTGCCGGCGAGGATCAGCACGTCACCCCAGGACAGCGCCCGGCCGTACTTCTGCTTGACCGGCCACAGCAGCCGCCGCGCCTTATCGACATTGACGTTGTCAGGCCAGGAGTTCAGCGGCGCGAAGCGCTGCTGTCCATGACCACCGCCGCCGCGCCCGTCGAAGACGCGATAGGTGCCCGCCGAATGCCATGCCATGCGAATCATCAGCCCGCCGTAATGACCGAAGTCAGCCGGCCACCAGTCCTGCGAGTCGGTCATGATCGCCTCGATGTCGGACTTAACAGCTTGGAGATCAAGGCTGTTGAACGCCTCGGCATAGACGAAGTCCGGATCCAGCGGGTTCGCCTCAGCGGCGTTCCGGTACAGAACCTGCAGGTTCAGGCTGGCCGGCCACCATTCCTGGTTGGCGTCGCCGGCCGTCGGCCTAATGCGATCGTGGGCGACCGGGCACCTGGCCTCTGCCTCGGAGGCCTGCGGCTCATCCATTTGGCCGAAGACGGCATTCGGTTCATGGTCATGTGTGTCAGGCACGGGCGCCCTTTCGGCTGAGTTCAGGAATCGGGTTGCTGACGAGGCACTCGGGGCAGAGCCCCCAATAGATGACCTCAGCCTCGTCGATTACGTATCCGTGGTTCTCCGATGCGGTCAGACACGGAGTGGCCCCAGCGGCGCAGTCGACATCGGCGACGGCTCCACAAGAGCGGCAGACCACATGGTGGTGGTTATCGCCGACACGCGCCTCATAGCGGGCGACCGAGCCCTGAGGCTGGATGCGCCGCAGCAGACCGGCCCGAGTGAGGGCGGCCAACACGTCGTAGACGGCTTGGTGGCTGACCTCGGGCAGCTCCTCACGAACGACGTCGATGATCAAGTTGGTGTCGGCGTGACGATGACTGTCCACCGCTTGGAGCACCGCAATCCGGGGGCGGGTGACCCGAAGATCATGGCTACGCAGGAGCTCGTCCACTGAAGACAAGCTTAGCCGCTTTTCTTTAACCATTCAAGTTCATCGGGCGTGGAGTCCGCCAACCTCGATTTTGAGAGCATCGAGTGGACGTCGTCTGGCCACACCCAGATGTTCCCTCTCGATGGAACCGCGCGCGGCGTTCTTTTCTTAGGCCCACCGGCCGGGACTTGGCGGTTCCGGCCGGGTCCAACGCCCGGCCGTGTCGCGCATGATCACCGTCTGATGACCGATCTGATGACCACTGAAGGCGAGCCTCTACGAGTGAGGTCATCACCCGGCCAAAAGCACTCTTTACGGCGACTTCGGCCAGTGGGCGGTACTGGGATCGAACCAGTGACCTCCTGCTTGTAAGGCAGGCGCTCTGACCAGCTGAGCTAACCGCCCGGGCCTGCGAATGGTAACCCGGGGACGAGACTTCGAGTGGCATTCGGCGACCCGATGCTGTCAACTCCCGAGCATGAGCCCAACCCTTCGATCCCACCGATGACGTCCCTGGCGGCCAACGCCATGGATCGCTTTCCGCCCGTGCGCGGCCACCTTGATGCCGCGACCAGCGGAGTGCCACCGCTGTCCGCCATCGCCGCCGTCCGAGCTGCGGTTGATGCGTGGGCCGCGGGAGAGCTCGACGGGCCGGGCTTTGACCGCGCCGTGGACCGGTCCCGCGCGGCCTTCGCACGGCTCGTGGGGGCGGCCCCGGCTGACGTGGCCTGCGGTGCGAACGTGTCGGTGTTCGCGGGCCTGATCGCCGCCGCGGTTCCGGCCGGCGGGGAGATCCTCTGCGCTGCGGGCGACTTCACCTCGGTCCTCTTTCCGATGCTCGTGCAGGCGACCCGCGGGGTGCGAGTGCGGGAAGTCGAGCTGGCCGTGCTGGCGGAGGCGATCGATGCGGCCACGTCGCTGGTCGCGGTCAGCGCCGTGCAGTCGGCGGACGGGCGCGTCGTCGATCTCGACGCGCTGGCAACGGCCGCTGCCCACCATGACGCCGAGGTCTTTCTGGACGTCACTCAGGCGACGGGCTGGCTGGCGATCGATGCGGCGCGCTTCACCTATGTCTGCGGGGGTGCCTACAAGTGGCTGTTGTCGCCGCGCGGAACGGCGTTCATGGCCGTCAGGCCCGACGCCGCCGAGCGGATCGCGCCGCACACGGCCGGCTGGTACGCCGCTCAGGAGCCGTGGGCGACGTGTTACGGCGGCCCTCTCCGGCTTCCTCGCACGGCCAAGCGCTTTGACGTCTCGCCGGCCTGGAGTTGCTGGGCCGGCACGGCACCGGCAATCGAGCTGATCTGCGAGCTCGGCGTCGCCGCGATCAGCGCGTATGACCTAGCGCTCGCAGGTCGGCTGCGCGACGGGCTCGGGCTGGCCCCGGCGGCCAGCGCGATCGTGATCGCGGAGCGCGCGGACGCCGCCGAGCGCCTGCAGCGCGCCGGGATCCGCGCGTCGGTCCGGGCCGGACGCGTGCGCATGAGCTGTCATCTGCCGGCCACGGTGGCCGACGTGGACCGGGCTCTGGAGGCGCTGACCTCCTGACGCTCAGACCCCGCGCCGGCGGCCACGGGTGATACCTCGCTCACGGCGCCGATGAACTCACCCGATACCGCCAGGGGGTCCAGGAAGGGTGAAGCGGGAAAGCCGATCATGCCGAACAGATCCCACGCCGCCTGCCCGAGCAGCCAGCAGGTCGCGGCCGCAGACCACAGCGTCCCCCGTTCGCGGTGGGGGTGCCGACGCCCGGCGAGCAGCGAGCGTTCCGATCAGTGCGCTCAGCGCGGCGGACGTCCAGGCCACGTTCCAGCACAGCTGGGGCGAAAGCCAGCCGCTCGCGGCCAGACCGGTGCATCGGCGCGTGACACGCCGACGTTGAGCCCGAGGCAGTCAGTCTCGACAGCCCAGGCCGACGTCTGGGCCGTGGCCTTGTACCGTCTGTGGCCGTGAAGGACTTCAGCTTTGACCCGCAGCGCGCGATCGACGTGGTCAAGCGCATCGCCGCCGACCCGCCCGCCCAGCTGGCGGAGGGATTCGGCCGTCTTGTCCGTGACGCCTCGCCGGAGCGTCTGGAGCAGCTGATGCACTCGCCGGCCCGCAAGCCGCTGCTGGACGGGATCTTCTGGCAGCTGCCCAAGCAGCTGGACGAGCGCCAGGCACAGGGCGTCACGACCTCGATCCGCTGGAGCCTGACCGGGCGCACGGACGGCGGCACCGACACCTACCAGCTCGAGCTGGCGGACGGCCGTGCCCGGGTCATCCGCGGTCACGATGGCCCCGATCCGCGACTCACTGTCACCCTCGATGCGGTCGACTTTCTGCGTCTGGTGAGCGGCAATCTGGATCCCATGCAGGCCTACTTTAAGGGCGAGATTGCGCTCACCGGCGACATCATGGTCGCGGCCAAGCTCGCCACCTTGTTCCGGATGCCCGGGGCAGGCGGCGGCGAGGTCAACGAATCCAGCGGCGACAGCAGCCGCCACTGACCAGGGAGCCTGCGGTGCGGATCGCCGTGCTGGCTGACATCCATGGCAACCTGCCCGCCCTGCGAGCCGTGCTCGCCGAGCTCGATGCCGATCCCGTCGCGGCGATCGTCGTAGCCGGGGACCAGGTGGCCGGTCCATTCGCGCGGGCGACGCTCGAGGTGCTCGACCGCCGGGCCGAGCCGGTCCACTACATCGGCGGCAACGGCGAGCGCGAAGCCCTGGCCGCCGACCCCGACGCGCCGCCGGGCGGTGACGCATCGGGCACTGCGATCTGGGCCGCGCGCGATCTCGGCGAACGACGGCCGGCCCTGCGCGGCTGGCCGATTCGCCTCAGCTTTGACGGGGTGTGCTTCTGCCACGGCTCGCCCCGGCGCGATGACGAGATTGTCACTCGTGCCACGCCGGCCGCCGTGATCGCCGAGATGCTCGCCGACACCGATGAGCGGCTCGTCGTCGGGGGCCACACCCACCAGCAGATGATCCGCGCCGTCGACAAGGACCACGTGTATGCCAACGCCGGCAGTGTCGGCCTTCCCTTCGAGGGCCGGCCTGGAGCGTTCTGGATGCTCGTCGCCGACGGGACGCCCCATCTGCGGGTCAGCCCGTATCCGCTGGAGGCTGCCCGCGCAGAGCTGGCCGCCACGGGCTTCTCGGGCCTAGATGACTTCCTCGAGGGGTCACCGTTTGATCCGCTGGACCCCGACTGGGTGACTGCGCTGTTCGAGCACGGTTCCGGTCGCGGCGCACCACCCGGCGAACCCCGGCGCCCAGCCTGAGCATCCCCTTATGCTGGGCGGATCACCAGCGCGCCCCCGGCCATCGAGCTCCGTTCGGTCAGCAAGCGCTTCGGCGAGATCCACGCCGTCGACCGGCTCGATCTGACCGTGCCGACCGGCGTGTGCTTCGGTCTGCTCGGTCCCAACGGCGCAGGCAAGTCCACCACGATGAGGATGCTGACCGCGCAGGCGCTCGCCGATGAAGGCTCGATCGAGGTGCTCGGGTTTCCGCTGCCCCGTGACTCAAAGCAGGCCCGGATGGCGATGGGGGTCGTGCCCCAGCTCGACAACCTCGACGTCGAGTTGACCTGCCGGCAGATCCTCGTGGTGTTCGCCCGCCTGTACCGCGTGCCGCGGTCCGACCGTGCGGCCGCGGTCGAGCGGGCGCTGGCCATCGCCAACCTCGAGCCGCGTGCGGACACGATTGTTCGCGACCTCTCGGGCGGCATGCGCCGCCGGCTGCTCGTCGCCCGCGGCCTGATCCACAGTCCACAGCTCGTGTTGCTCGACGAGCCGACGGTCGGGCTCGATCCTCAGGTGCGCCAGGAGCTGTGGTCATTGATCGACACCCAGCGCAGCGAGGGTGTGACGATCCTGATGTCGACGCATTACATCGAGGAGGCTGAACGGCTTGCCGACACCGTCGCGGTCATGTCCGGCGGGCGGATCATCGCCCAGGGCACCCCGACCGAGCTCGTCCAGGCTCACGCGGGGCGCGAAGTGGTCGAAGTCTACGGATCCCCGGACGAGCTCACCGAACTGGAGGCCCGTGCCACCGCCAACGGCTGGCGCCATCGCCGCAGCGGACCCGCGGTTGCGGTGCTCGGAGCCGAGGCCCTGAACGGGGTGGCGCCGGAGGGCGTGCGCCGGCCCGCCAACCTCGAGGACGCCTTCGTGGCCCTGACGGGGACGGAGATCGAATGAACACTCCAGCGCGTTCACGCGAGCGGCTCGGCCGCCTGGAGCCGGCGGCGCTGGCCGGAGTCATGTTGCGCGACGTGGTCCTGTTTCGCCGCTACTGGAAGGCGACAACGTTCTCCTCGGTCGTGCAGCCGACGATCTACCTGCTCGCGTTCGGGCTCGGATTCGGCTCGCTGGTCCCCCGGGTCGGCCACGTGGACTACGTCCAGTACGTGGCCACGGGCGTGGTCGCGACCGCGGTGCTCTTCTCCTCGGCCTTCCCAGGAATGTTCAACACCTTCATCCGCTGGCAGTTTCAGCGCACCTACGACGCGCTGCTCGCAGCTCCGGTTGACGTCGAGGAGCTCGTCACCGCCGAGATCCTCTGGATCTCGATCCGGTCCGGGGTCTACGGCCTGGCCCCGCTGGCCGTCGGGATGGCGTTCGGGCTGCAATTCCAGTTCGGGATGCTGCTGGTCGTATTGATCGGGTTCGTCACCGGGTTCGGGTTTGCCGCCTTCGGCGTGCTGATCGCGGCCGTCGCCAAGACGATCGACAATTTCAACTACGTCACCAGCGCGGTGTTGACCCCGATGTTCCTGGTCGCGGGGACGTTCTTTCCGATCTCAACCCTGCCGGCGGGCCTGCGCACGGTGGCCAAGTTCAACCCTCTGTATCACTGCGTCGCGTTGGTGCGCGACGTGTCGCTGAATACGATGGGCAGCGGGGACCTGCTGCACGCGGCGATGCTCATCGGCTTCGCACTGGTGATATGGCGTCTGGCCATCTGGCAGCTCGAGAAGCGGTTGATCAACTGACCGTCGGGAACTGCGGGCGGCGACGCGAGACGCCGGTAGCATTGATGGGCGTGGATGGTCATCTCGTCACTTCCATGCACCAGGTTCGCGAGCTCTATGGCGAGCCCGGAGAGGGCGTCCTGCGTAAGGAGCTCGATCACCTCGACGCGCACTGCCGCGCCCTGATCGCCCACTCCCCGTTCGTCGTTGTCTCCACGGCCTCCGCGGCGGGCCAATGCGACGCGTCGCCCAAGGGCGGCCCGCCCGGCTTTGTCACCGTGCTCGACGACCGCCGGCTCGCCTTTGCCGACGCCCGCGGCAACCGCCGTGTCGACTCGTTGCACAACGTGCTCGAGAACCCCCACATCGGGATGCTCTTCCTGGTTCCGGGCAACGGCGAGACCCTGCGGATCAACGGCACCGCGCAGCTGAGCCGCGAGCCGTCGCTGCTCGAGCGCCTGGCGACCGGGGGCAAGCCGGGCCGGCTGGCGGTCGTGGTGACCATCGAGCAGGCCTACATGCACTGTGCGAAGGCGGTTCTGCGCTCCGGACTGTGGTCTCCGGACGAGTGGCCCTCAGGCGAGGAGCTGCCCTCGGGGGCCGAGATCATGGCCGACCACAGTGGGGTCGGCGACCGCGAGAGCTGGGAGGCCGCCATCGCCGACAGCTACGCCAACCGCTTGTAGCGTGGCGCTCGCCTGCCTCCCCGGCGGCTCAGCGCGCTCGATGTCGCGGCCACGCCACCGAGCTGATCGCCGTCGGCGGTCTCGAGCTGGTGTTCTGGGACGGCCGCGAGCTTCCCGATCGCCACGCCGAGGTCGGCTTCGTCGTCGCGGTGACGCTCGTCGACCGTCACGCCCGCGGCGACGTCCGTGCGATCTCCGAGCTGCCCGCCCTACTGCGGCGCGGGGCGGTGATCGATCCGCTTGAGCCCGAGGAGGGGTGGGATGCGCTGCCGGGGCCAATCGAGGTGACCCTGCTCACCAGCGGTCATCACAGGCCCTGCGGACGAAGTCACGCTTCATGTGGTGCGCCTCCTGCTCTCAGCTCGTCTCCAGGTGGGGGTACTAACCACCACTGAGGCACAAAGAGCGCCGGTCGACTCGGAGAGCACGCCGATCTCGGCCATTTCCCGCAGGTGGCCGGCCCGAATTCCCGAAATCGCGTCAGCGGCGAGCACGACCCGGAAGTCGCGCTGCGAGGCGTCAAAGGCGGTCGCCCGCGGGCAGTTGGGAAAGTTGCAGCCCGCCACGACGACGGTGTCGACGCCGCGCTCGGTCAGGTACGCCTCGAGCTGCGTGCGATGGAACGCGCTCCAGCGCGGCTTGAAGATCGCGGTCTCGTTGGGCCCGAGTTCCTGTAGCTCCCCAGCGACCAGCCGCTCGGGGTCCAGCGAGTCGGCACCCGCGGGTCGCAGCGCGGGCACGATCTCCGAGCCTGCCGATCCTGGGGCGACGATCGCCGCACCTTCGGAGATCAGCGTCCGTCGCACCCGATCCACGTCTTCACCCGCATACAGCCGCACGACGTGCACGATCGGCCGTCCCGCAGCGCGAAACGCTTCGAGCAGCGTCACGATCTCAGGCACCACCGCGGCCGTGCCGGCAATCGGGGTCGCGCCCCCCTCGGTGAAGTCGACCTGCGTGTCGATGACCAGCAGCGCGCAGCAGTCGTAATGGGGCTCGACGTGGCGATCAGCGGAAGCCATCGTCGCCGAGTATGCCGGGGCTGACGACTGATGATGTCCGAGCAGCGGTGAGCTGCGAGGGGTGTGGCAGGAGGCCGATCAGCAATGCGACCATTACGCCGGCCACGCTGCCGACCGGACGAAGCCCGAATCCTCGCCATTCTGCGGAGACCTCCGCGGTCTCCCGCCTGCGCTGCTCATCGTCGGCAGCCTGGACGCCCTGCTCGAAGACAACCTGATGATGGCCGCGCGGCTATCAGCGGCGGCGGTGACGTAGATATGCGGGTCTACCCCCCGTCCCCCCACGCCTTCACCTTGCACGCAACTGACACGGCCGCCGCGGCTCTTCGCGGTATCGAGTCGTGGCTCGCTGACCGCCTGCTCGTCTCCTCAGCGCACTGCGGCAAACCCGACGACAGGGAATTGCGAGCGGTGTGACGCACCCACGGCGGCTGCCTCCCGGTGGGCGGCGCCACTCCGGGGCAGAGCTCAACGCCTATAAGGTGGCTGCATGGACGAAATCGCTGACGGCGTGTGGCAGCTGACGCTCGCCCCCCGCGACGGGATAAACGCGTATCTGATCGGTGACGGGCTGGTGGATACCGAGCTCAGGCAGTCGGGCGGGAAGATCGCGCGAGTGCTCGGGGGGCGGACCATCTCGGCGATCGCGCTGACCCACGCCCACGGCGATCACGCCGGCGCGACGAAGCGCTTAGCCGAACAGTTCGGGGTCCCGGTCTGGGCGGCGCAGCGGACCGCGCCGCGACAGACCGGCCGCCTGCCATTCCCCGGGCCACGTCGCGTTCTGGCGAGAAGCAGATCGCACTCTGATCTGCGGTGACGTCTTCTTCAACCACAGGATCCCTGCGCCGGTTCCGGACCTGCGCCAGCCTCCCGATCTGTTTACGCCCGACCCGGCAAGAAACTGGGAGTCTGAGCGCAAGGTTTCTGACCTGGCACCGGCCGTCGTTGGCTTCGGTCACGGCCCCGTCCTCAGAGATGACGCCGCGCACAAGCTCAGCGACTTCGTCCAAAAGCTGTTGCCGAGCAAGAGCGCACTCAGCGGCCGCCGCGGAGCTGGACCCGCTGTGATCCCTTCTGATCGGTCACGGCTGGAGGCGGTTATGGGCACCAGCGCCCATTATCGTCAGCGCGCGGCGAGGAGCGATCAAGCGCCGCTCGCGCCCTAGCGTGGCCTTCGTCGGCGAAAATCTAGCGTCATGCCCGGCCGAAAGACCCCTGATCATGCGTTTGGAACGGGAGATCCCTTCTCTCTGGGAGCTGAGGAGGAGCTGTTCCTGGTCGATGCGGTGAGCGGCCGAATGGTCAACAGCTCCGGTGCGGTAGTTGACCGGCTTGGGTCGACAATGGGCGGGATCGAACGCGAGTTGCACGCCGGAATGATCGAGTTCATCAGCGACGTTTGCGCATGCTCTCGCGACGCCATCGGCCAGCTTGCGCAGCGGCGAGCCGCGGTTCTCGGGACCGGTGTCGGCCTGCTCGGAGCCGGGACTCACCCGACCGCGACCGAGGACGAAGCAGAAATCTCAGACAAGGAACGCTACGAGCGCATTCGGCACCTCCTGGGAGACGCGATCGCGACGCCGGTCGCCGGGCTTCATGTGCACGTGGGCATGCCTGATCCCGAGACCGCAATCAAGGTGTTCAACGCGATCCGCGTCCGCCTGCCCCTTCTGCAGGCGCTGGCCGCGAACTCTCCGTTTCGGCATGGCCGCGATACCGGGCTGGCCTCGGCCCGCGATGTCACGATCAGAAGCTGGCCTCGCTCTGGGGTTCCTCGGGCGATGCGCGACTTCGATGACTTCCAACGCACGGCGGGGCTGCTGGCGCGGGCCGCGGGGGTCGAGGATTACACGTGGTTCTGGTGGAAGTTGCGTCCGCACCCAAAGCTCGGAACTGTCGAGATCCGCGCGCTGGACGCGCAGAGTTCCTTGCGCGACGCCGGGGCGCTCGTTGCCTTCGCCCATTGTCTCGCCCGCGCGGCGGCCGAGGATGACGCGCCCGAAGAGTTGGCCAGCGAACTGCTGGAGGAGGGGATGTTCCGCGCCGCGCGCTACGGCATCCACGCGGAGCTGCCCGATGCCGACGGGAATCTGCATCCGTTCGATGACGTACTCGCCGAAGCGCTTGCCCACGTGCAGCCCTACGCACGAGAGCTCGATTGCGAGGACGAGCTCGCGTTTATCCCCGCACTTGTCGCCGCTGGCGGAGGAGCCGGCCGGCAACGCGAGGTTCACGAGCTGTCCGGTATCGACGCCTTGCTGCGTGAGCTCACCGCAGCGACTGCTCAGCTCTCTGGCACCAGCCAGAACTGAGCCGGCAACCGATTCACCTCAAAGAACTCTCCCAAGCAAGGCCGGAAGGACACCGCACTACGCGAGCCCCCGGCGCTCTACGACCACGCGAAGCAGGGTGCGGCGATCCAGTGGCCGGTCTTGTCCGAGCCGGGACGGAGATCGCCGTACTCGGGACGCGCGTCACGCTTGTCCTTGTTGTCGGGAGAGTGCGCAGCGGAGACGCGACGGATGTCCTGGCGTTGGCGGGTCAGTACCCGGTGCTCACACCAGCGCGGCGGCGATCCAGGAAGTAGAACGTGACTCCGAGCGCTGGCAGTAGGTTCATCCAGATCACGTGGGGGACTGTGGCTTCGTTGGTGAACACGGCGCGTAGCGGACCTGCGAACGCCGAGAGTCCGTGTGGGACGCCCCGCGTGGCAGTCACGCCGGCCAGGGAGGCCACGCTGGAAACGATCCAGATCGCAACCCATCGGGCGATCGAGTAGTGGAGAACCAGCATGAGCGGTAGCGTGATGAGCAGCAGTCGGTTGAAGGCATCGTCGGGCAGGAAGACGTATCCGGCGAACAGCGACCAGACGACAGCGTCCCGCACGTTGATCCGTCGCGTCACGAAGCATCCAACGATTGCAACGAGCGCCGCAGCGGTCAGCAGTTGGGCCTCAATCGGCGCGTAGATACCAAGCCGGGCGAGCAGAAGTGTCGGGCTCGCGTGGATTGGCGGATTGATAGCGAGTCGCGCGTCGCGGCGGGTGTATACGTCAAGGCTCTCAGGGAACCAAGCGAGATTGCTCGCCAAGAAGATGGCAACGAACGCCGCGACCGGCGCGAGCGCGCGACGGTGACGCATGCAAAGCCAGTGCAGCGCGAGGACGGGCACCGCGAACGCGCCCAAGAACTTGAACACGGTCAGCGCGGCCGCGGCCGTCCACGTTCCCCATTCATGGTCGCGTTCGAGCGCGAGCACCCACGCAGCGATACCGAGGAATAGCAGCGTCTTGTCCTCCGCGAACGCCGTCCAGGCAAATAGCACGAACGGGTTAAAGGCGTAGAAGACGATGAACGCAGCCCGCCAGCGGCGGGGGCGCGGGAACCGCAACCCGATCAGCAACACGACCGCAACATCAGCGAGCGCGAACAACAGTCGGAGCGTTGTCGGCGAGTCGTGAATCGCCAGCAGTCCCGTGAACACAGCGACCTCCAGCGGTGGGTTGTTCCCATCAACCGGCGGGAACAAGCCCCCGCGAGGTGACCCAAACGGGTTCACGCCATGCAGAGCCAGACGGCTGAAGTACGTGTACATCCGCAAGTCCTCGCCACATGGCTATGAGCGATGATCAGCACTCGCACCACCAAGGCGCCGAACGCGACGGCGATAACCGCGGCTCGCCACCGGGCGGGACGGCCCCACAGCGCCACACCCCCGTTACGGTCATGCGGCGCGTCGGCTATGCGGCCCCCATTGGCGTTCGTTCGCGTCATCAGTAATCGCCAGCTCCTGGGCTCGCATCCGAGGATCAGCGGATCCCCTCCGGCGGTTGAAACGCAGCATGCAGCTCATAGTTGCGACCCTGCTAGATCCCCGACAGGGCCTGGCCGAGCCGCACCGCCCGGCCAGGCAAGCGCCGCCACAGGCTCGCCCTCACCAATCGCGAGGCACGTGGACAACTCTCCAGCCGCGCCTGCGCTTCTGCTTCAGATCCCCCGCGCTCCGGATCGAGCACCAACACCCCGTAGTAGCCCGGGTGGTAGACGGCGCGCTCGCCGGGCATGCCGTGATCTTCGTAGCCCGCGGCGAGCGCGGCAGCGTGAAAGGCCCGCACGGTGGATCCGCGTCCGCGGTAAAAGCCAGGTGGACGTGCTGCGTGTCGCCCGCCGACGGCCACCCAGCAGCCTCGGGGACCGGCCACCCATCAGCCGCGTTCACAACCTGCCCTGGCCACGACACCTAGGTCCGGGCGTAGTGCAGCGAATCTGTGGACGCCGTTCAGCGCGGGACGGCTCGCGCGTCCACCAAAGTGACTCTCGTAGGGATGACTGACTAGACACTCTTTGATATGGTGACGGCATGGCTCGACCACGGAGTGACGATCGGCGCAACGCGATTCTCTCCGCGGCGACTCGTGTGATCGCGTCTCAGGGTCTGGGGGGCGCGGCAACGGCGACGATCGCGAAGGAGGCAGGCGTCTCCAACGGGTCGTTGTTCGTCTACTTCGATACGAAGGCAATGCTCATCAACGAGCTCTACGTCGGCCTGAAGACCGACATGGGAAAGGCGGCGATCGCCGGCCTCCCTGCCGAGAGCGAGCCCCGTGCGCAGGTTCTGCATATGTGGACGCACTGGCTGCGCTGGGCGGCGACTCACCCGGAGAAGCGCCGGGCGCTGGCCCAGCTGGAGGTCGCCGATGACATCACCGCCGAGAGCCATCAGACGGTGAGCGTCGCGTTCACCGGCATCGCCGAGTTGCTGGAGCGCAGCCGCGCGAACGGACCGATGCAGGACGCGTCGCTGGGGTTCGTCCTGACCCTGACAACCGCGATCGCGGACGCGACCATGGACGCGATGATCCGCGAGCCCGCCGACGCCGAAACTCACAGCCGCGTCGCGTTCGACGCCATCTGGCGAGTTCTCGCCGGCGCCTCCCAACCCGCCGCCTGACCTCGGCCAGAACCGCAAGGAATCGATATGACCACCACCGCTGGTCCCTCGTCGAAGGCCTGGATCATCACCGGACCGACATCCGGCATCGGCCGTCGAACCGCGCTGCAGCTCGCTGAGCACGGCACCGTGGTGCTGGTGGGCCGCGACCCGGCCAAGCTCGCGGCGGTGGAGGCCGTCAACAGCGCCGGCGTCGCCCATTACATGCCGCTCGCGGAACTCGCAGCCGATCAAGCGCGCGAGCTGGTGCACGTCAAGGTCCTCGCGCCGACGATGCTGACGCGCGCGGCCGTCGGGGGAACTTGTCGCGCGCCGAGGGGACGATCGTCAATGTGGCCGGCATGATCGCGTTCTCTGGACCCGCTCCGTCATCACAGATGCCCCGCCGGGCGGTCTACGCCGGAACCCTGGCCCACATCGTGGCCATGTCTCAAACGCTGAGCGCCGAACTCGAAGACACGCCGCTCAGGGTGCAGGTCGTCTGCCCAGGCGTCGTGGCCACCGAATTCCACACGACCCAGGGCATGGACCTCTCAGCAGTGCATCGCATGACCGCCGAGGATGTCGTCGCCGCGTCACTGCGTGGCCTGGAACTCGGCGAAGTGGTCTGCGCCCCCGGCGTCGAGGACTACAGCCTCCTCGCCAATGTGTTCGATGCAAACCTCGCCGCATTCGCAGGCCAGAGCCCGCGCCTCGCGGACCGCTACCAGGCCAACTGATCGCCGGACGACCGGCAGCGCGGTCACTGCCTGACCCGACACGCATCACAGCTCAAGCGGACGACATGCCCACGGGCTCCGGTATACGAATCAGCGGCGACGAAATCGGCCAGCGGCGGCACCACGAGGCACGCTCCGATCAGAACTGATATCCGAGCAGAAGCCACGAGCTCACACCCGGTAGTGGTCAGTCGTGGCCCGGATGGAAAGCAGGTGGCTCGGCATGGGCTGCTGTCGGCGCCCTTTCGGGATGTTGCGCCGCGGGTTATGATCGGTGTGCGAGCAGGTCGCTACCGGTCCACGGGAAGGGCGAAGCCCACCTGAGTGGTTGATGGAAGCCGTTGGTGTCGGCGTCTCCTTTCCGGCTCGCGATTGCGGACTCGGAGCCTGGTGAAAGGAGCCCTTGTGCCACCCCGCGGTCTTCCCGGCAACGCCAATCTCGAGCAGCTCAAGAAGGGCGCCAAATCGTTTCAGCGTGCGGTGCGGGCCGGCGGCGCCGGGGCCGCCGAGGTCGTGCGCGAGTTTCACCCGCGCCTGTCTGACGCCCAGCCTGGCTCGCCGGAGCTTGCCGGCTTTACCCGCGCGGACGCGCAGCTGGTGATCGCCCGGCAGTTCGCGTTCGCGAGCTGGCCCAGGCTCAGAGCGCATCTGGAGCTGGTGGAGCCCCACGCCCGCTCCCCACACGAGCAACCGGTCGGTGGTCCGCTGGCCGACGAGCGAGCGATCGTCGACGAGTTTTTGCGGCTGGCGTGCCTGACCTATGGTGACGATGACCCCGACCGGCTACGCCGCGCTCAATCAATGCTGGAGGTGCACGATTGGCTGGCGCGCGCGAGCGTCCACACGATCGCCGCGGCCGGCCTGGTCGACGCGGCACGCGAACTCCTGGAACGCGACCCGGCGCAAGCCTCGCTGGCGGGAGGCCCGCACCGCTGGGAGCCGTTGCTCTATCTGACCTACTCGCGCGTCGGTGTCGGGCCAGGCCGCTCGGCGGTCGCTGTCGCGCGGCTGCTGCTCGAGCACGGCGCTGATCCAAACGCTGGATACCTGTGGGAGGGGCTGGTCCCGCCGTTCACCGCGCTGACCGGCGCGCTGGGCGGCGGCGGCACCATTCCGGCGCACCCGGAGCGGCTCGCACTGGCACGTCTCCTGTTGGAGGCCGGCGCGAATGCGAACGACGGTCAGGCGCTCTACAACCAGGGCTGGGGGCCGGACCCGCAAGAGGAATGGCTGGAGCTGCTCTTCGAGTTCGGGCTGGGGAGCGGGGACGGTGGTCCGTGGCGGCGGCGGCTCGGCGAACGCCAGGATTCACCCCGGGCGATGGTCGAGGACCTTCTGATGGCCGCTGCCGGTCACGGGTTGACCGATCGGGTCCGCCGGCTGCTGGCCCGGGGCGTGGATCCGGAGGGCCGCGGGTCGCGCCATCCGATTTACCGGGGTCGCTCGCCGGTGCAGGAGGCAGCGCTGTCGGGCCACATGGACGTCGTGTCGCAGTTGGTCGACGCGGGCGCGTCCTGGGAGCACGACGCGGTCGACGAGCTCGTAGCGGCGGCGATGGCCGGCGACCGCGACACCGTCAACCGGCTGCTGGCCGCCGATCCCGTCGTGCGCGAACAAGCCATCGAGCGGCGCCCGGACCAGCTGGTGAGAGCGGCCGAGCAGAGCGGCTGTGAGTCGGTTGCGGTGCTGATCGAGCTGGGGTTCGACGTCAACGCCCGACCTCGGACCGCGCCGCTGCACGAGGCCGCGGTGCGCGGGGACATCCCCGTGATCAGGCTGCTGCTCGACCACGACGCCGATCCGAACATGCACGACACGGGCTATGACGCCACCCCGGCGGGATGGGCCGAGCACCACGGCCAACATGAAGCGCAACGGCTGCTTGAGGCACGTGAGCACCCGGGAGCCGCGATGCGAACCGTGACCGCCGCGTTCACAGCCGTGTCGCGTGGACAGTTCGACGAGCTCGCCTCGCTGATCTCGCCCGAGATCGATTGGCAGGGGCTTCCGGACGAGGACGCGTTCGTGCCACGCTGTCGCGGCCGCGGCGAAGCGCTCGAGAGGATGCGCACCGGGTTGCTCGCCAACGGCCAGGTCTCGGTCAGCGCGTTCGTCGAGGAGGGCAACCGCGTGCTCGCGCACGTACACCCCGCCGGGGATCCCCTCGAGGTCCGCGAGCGGTTCGTCGTGGCCGAGGTCCACGACGAACAGATCACGCACATGCACGGCTACGCGACCGAGCCCGAGGCCCGCGCCGCACTGGACGCCAGCCCTCCGCCGGCGGCGCACGCCGACAGCGCCGTCCCCGCAGAGCAATCGACCAATTGCGGTGAGATGCCGTGAACGATCCCGTGCTCACGCTTCGGCCGCTCACGCCCGGGGATCTGCCCGGGACCGGGGCGTGGTTCGAGGACCCCGACACCCAGCGGTTCCTCGGCGGCCCAGACTGGCCGGCAGCGATGCTCGCCAACGCCGATCGGTCGATCGGAACCATGTTCCGGGGCGCCACACAGACCAACGCGCACCACTACCTCGCGCTCGCCGCTGACAACCCCGTCGGCTACATCGACTGCGGCACGTTTGACCGCTGCACCGTCTACGGCGGCGAGGGACCGGACGGCCCGATCATCACCGAGACGCTCGACGTGGCGACCGGATCGATCGCGTTCATGATCGACCCACAGGTCCGGCGCCGCAGGCTTGGGCGCGCCATGATCGCCGCGCTGCGGCAAAGACCCGAGCTGCATCTCGTGGAGCTGTTCGAGGCTGGCGTCGAGCCCGCGAACACGGCGTCTCGCCGTTGCCTTGAGGCTGCCGGGTTCGGCGTTCGCTCTGAAGAGCCGGACTACGAGGGAATGCTCTACTACCGTGCCCGGCCGGCGAACGTCGATCCGTACGCCAGGGTGTTGGCTTGAGCGCGATTCGGATCCCGCAGCAGCTCGCGGACGCGGTCGACGAGGACAACTGTCCGCAGCGGGTGAGGTGGCTCGCCGGCCTGCCGCGGCAAGTTGAGGAGATCGCGGCGGACTGGGGGCTTGAGCTCAGCGATCCGTATTTGCCGGGCGGACAGTGCGCGTGGGTCGCGCCCGCGACCAACACGGCCGGCGATCAGCTCGCGCTGAAGATCGGATGGCGCCACCCAGAGGCCGAGCACGAGCCTGACGCGCTGCGCTCCTGGGACGGCGACGGCGCGGTGCGCTGCCTCGCGACGCGGTCGCTTGAAGATACGACCGCGCTGCTGCTCGAACGCTGCGTGCCCGGCGTGCAGCTCAAGTGCTCGCTGCGGGACCCCGAGCAGGACGTTGTGATCGCTCGGCTCGCGCGGCGCTTGTGGAAGCGGCAGCCGCTCGACGGGCACCCGTTCGGGTCGCTGCAGGAGATGTGCGATCTATGGGCCGACGGGTTCGAGCAGGACTTCGACACGGACAGCCGCGGGCTCGATCCCGGTCTCGCGCGCGAAGGATCCGCCGTGCTCCGGGAGCTACCTCGCAGCGCCGAGCGCAGCGTGCTGCTGTGCACCGACCTGCACGCCGGGAACGTCCTGGCATCGCAGCGTGAGCCGTGGCTCGTGATTGACCCGAAACCGTTCATCGGCGATCCCGCCTTCGAGGCCGTGCAGCACATGCTCAACTCCGACGAGCGCCTCGCGACCGATCCACTCGGGCTGGCGGGGAGGATGGCGGAGCTGCTCGAAGTTGACCCCGCCCGTGTCCGGCTGTGGCTATTCGCACGGTGCGCCCAGGAGTCGCTGCACGACCTCACGATGCGCGAGCCCGCGTGTCGTCTCGCGCACTGACGCCGCAACGCAAACGGCGCGAACGTCAAGGCGCCCTTGACGGAGATCGATCGTCAAGCCAGCAATACCGACCCCTCATATCAGTGAGTTCTGATATCAGAAGATTAAGATGTAAAGTTCCGAGCGTGACCGCGCTAAGGACCGACACGGCGCCGTTTCGGCTGCCGGAAGCTCCGGCGGAGAATGATCTGCTCGCCAGGTACTTCCGCGCGCTGGGGGACCCGACCAGGCTGCGCGTGCTCGAGCTGTTGAGCGACGGCGAGCGGTCAGTCGGCAAGCTCGTCGCAGCGCTCGCGCTCCCGCAGCCGAAGGTGTCGAACCATCTCGCCTGCCTGCGCTGGTGCGGATTCGTCACCACCCGCCGTGAGCACCGCACGATCCACTACCGGCTCGCCGACGACCGCGTCGGCGAGATCGTCACGCGCGCCCGGCAGCTGCTCACAGAGAACGCGGAGCACGTCTCGGCGTGCACCCGGATCGACGCCAAATGCTGACGCCGCAGCAAACCCCGACACGGCGACGGCAACTCTCGAAATCGACGCCCTGATCGTGCGCGCGCTCGCGTGGACAGCGACAGAAATCCTCACCCGCCGCCGCCAGCACGCCCGGTATGG
>JALYZB010000516.1 GCA_030945945.1 Actinomycetota bacterium
GGCCAGCACCTCCCGGGATCCGGGGATCGCTCGGGCCGCGCCCACCCGGCCCGCTCGGCCCGTGACCACGTAGGCCTGCGCGCTGCCCGGCGTGTCGACGTCGGTGGTCGAGAACGCCGCCGTGGCCGCGCCCGCGGGGCCGACCGCGAGCTGGACGGGCAGGCGATCGAGGGTCTCGGGGGGCGAGAGATCGAACGGCCGACTCCACGCCGCACGGGCGCTGGCCGGCGCCAGAGACAGGGCGCAGAGCACGAGGACGACGAGGGCCGGCCGGCCCCGGCCGATCACAGATCGAGCGAGATCGAGGCCAGCGGCTGGTTGCCCGAGCCGAGGATCTCCAGGGTCAACGGCCGGTTGCTGTAGGCGGAGTTACCGATCCTGAACAGCAGCAGGCCGCCCTGCGTGGGCCCGAAGCTCGCCGTCGTGCCGGGCTTGGGCTCGATCTGCAGCGGCGCGAGGCTCTCCGAGGTCCAGGCGTACTGGTTGGCGGTGGGGTTGAGCTTGAGCGGGTAGTAGTGGTTGCCCTGGGTGTCGGTGATCACGAAGTTGTCAGTCGTGGTCTGCGGCTGCTTGGTCTGGTTCACGCCTTGCAGGAACACCCCGTACCACGACTGCTGGGCGTTGGGAAGCGTCGTGCCGCTGGGCAGACCGGCCACGTACTGGCGATCCTCGGTGCTGTACGGGTTCAGGATCCGCGACACCTGCAGCTGGTAGGTGACCGGGCCCGCGTCGACGTAGCCGCCGTTGTTGTTGGCGTCGGCGACCCGCGGGTGGGCCTGCTGGCCGCATGCGGCGACGCCGACCGCCAGCAGGGCGGTGCAGACGACGGTGTTCAGACGGCGGACGGCGTTCACGGCGGCGAAGATTATCGAGCCTCGACCGAGGCGCGCTCGCCGCGTCCCCGGTTCTCCTCCAGGATCGAGCGCAACCGGCGCATCGCCTTGGCCGCTTTGCGTCGGCTCCATGAGCGCCCGCCGAGCGTCTCGAGCAGCTTGTCGGAGATCTGCGAGGGCTCGGTCTCGAGCGAGTACTCGACCTTGGTGCTCCCGCCGGGCGCCGGAGACAGCGTGTAGACGCCGATCATCCGGATCCGGTTGTACTTCCCGCCCCGGCCGCGCTCGACGATCCGGAACGGGGCCTGAAACTCGGAGATCGTCACATCAGCCCACGCAAACCGGTTCATCGGCGCCTTGATGCGAAACCGGGCGCCCGCACCGGCTCCGTAGGTGTCGACCCGGGTCAGGCGCCAATCGACCAGATAGTGGTCGGTGAATTCGGGGTGATTGGCGATGTCGGCCAGGTACTCGAAGACCTCCTCGCGGGGCTTGGAGATCGTGGTCGAAACGGTGAACGGATCCACGCCGCCGAAGTCTAGGTGCAGTGGCGCCTGGCTGCCGGCTCGATCAGGCGGGGGCGCGCTGGTCGGTGATCCGCATCGAATGCCCGAACTCCGGGCCGTGCACGGTGCGGGTCCGCACGGGATTCTCATGCTGACGCTCGCGGCACAGCTCGCACGCGATCGTGCCCGAGGCGTAGACGTAGACCCGCTCGCCGACCAGCGGCGTGCGGTTGCAGCAGCTGCATCGCTCCGAACCGGCCAGACGCTCGTCCAGGCCTCGGCGCAAGAGAGCCAGTTCGAGGTCCAGCATGTCCCGCAGGGTCGCCGACATAGCTGATCTCAGTTCGGCTCGCGACCTGCCGTTCCTGCCCGCCGACCGCGGCTTTGCGCTCATCACCACGGATGGACACGTGCCTGAGCCCGTTTGCCGGGCCTTGAGAAAGGTCACTATGATCGTGTTAAGAAGATCGACAGGGTGCCGCCTTCCCGAGCCGTGAGCGGGAGGTGGCGCGGATCCCAGCGAGGAGACGGACAATGAAGGCTTGGATGTCCGGAAGCGTCGCCGGGACCGGGACGTTTCGCTGCACCGAATGTGATGCTCCAGTGTCCCTGGATGCTGCCGACGAACTCCCGGCGTGCGCCAACTGCGGCGGGACCGAGTTCGTCCGCTCCTCCCTGTTCACCACCTCGCGGCAGCCCGTGCTCAATCTCGGGCCCGATCTCGAGGATCGCAGCTGGCTGGCCGAACTGCGGGCCGGGATCGACGAGCCCGGTCAGTACGTGGCGTACCGAGTCAGTGGGGACATCCTCGCCTACGCGCTGGAGCGCGAGTGGACCCGGATCGGTCGCAGCCTCGCGGCCGACATCCGCTTCGATGACCCGACCGTCTCGCGCCGTCACGCGCTGATCGTCCGCCAGCCCGATGGCCTGCGCGTGCTCGATGACCGCAGCCTCAATGGCGTGTTCGTCAACGGTGAGCGGGTGGAGTGGAGCACCCTGGCCGACGGAGACGAGGTCGTGATCGGCCGCCACCATCTGCACTTCGTCGACATTCCGGCCATCTCGGGGATGCGGTTCGGGGCTCAGTCCCAGCCCGATGGCTCGCCCGTCGCGGACTGAGTCTGTCGCGCCCCCCACCTCCGCCGGCCCCGCTCCCGCTCGCCGGTCGCTCGCCGGTCGCTCGCCTATAGTCCGGCGCCGATGCCGAGCACCATCGCGGTCCTCTCCCAGAAGGGCGGAACGGGCAAGACAACCACCGTTCGCACCCTGACCGACGCCTTCCGGCGCGCCGGGTTGGCGGTCTTGGCGGTTGACCTCGATCCCCAGGGCAACCTGTCGGACTACCTGGACGTGGCGCCCGACGCCGATCCCACCATCGGTGATGTGCTCACCGGCCGCGCCAACGCGGCGGCCGCTGTCCACCACGGCGTGATCCCCGCCAACCTGGGCCTGGCCGAGGCTGAGCTGGCGCTCGGCGGCAAGATGGGCCGTGAGCTGACGCTCAAGCGCGCGATCCGCGAGGTGTCGGCCGACTACGACCTCGTACTGATCGATTGCCCTCCAGCGCTGGGCCTGCTGACCGTCAACGCGCTCGTCGCCTCCGACTATGCGCTGCTGTCGGCCGAGGCCCAGTACTTCGCGCTGCAGGGCGTCGAGCAGGCGCTTCAGGTCATCGAACTGGCCAAGGACAGCCTCAACCCGGATCTCGAGTGGCTCGGAGTGGTGCTCAACATCGCCGACATGCGCACTCGCCATTCCCGCGAGGCGTTCGACTCGCTGCGCGAACACTTCGGCGACAAGCTCCTGGACACGACGATCCGTGCCTCGATCGCCTATGCCGAGTCGGCCGAGCGTGCGCTCTCGATCCTCGACTACCGGCCCGATCTCGGCGCCGACTACCTGCTGGTGGCCGACGAGCTGCTGCGCCGGCTCGGGCTCAGGGCCGCGCGCAAGCGGCTCGCGCCGATGCTGCAGAGCTCGCAGGCCGCCTCGGCCAGCGCCTAGCGCCGGTCGCGCCTAGAGCTCGCGGACGTCGGCGCCCTGGGATTCGAAGGTCACGCGCTGCACCGTCGCCCACCCGGCGGCCTCGCGCGCCAGCGCGCTCACGATCGTCCCGGTGTGCTCGTAGCGGCACCAGACGAGGATCGCCGGCCCTGCCCCCGAGACGGTCGCGCCGAGCGCTCCCAGCTGCGGCGCGCGCGCCAGCAGCGCCGCCGACCGGGGGAAGAGATGCGCACGGTAGGGCTGATGCAGCGCGTCGTGCAGGCCGTCGGCGATCGCCTCGAAGTCCCCGGTGGCCAATCCGAGGGTGAGCAGCGCGGCCCAGGCGACGTTGCGCGCCGCGTCCGCGATCGGAACCTGCTGCGGCAGTGCCGCCCGGGCCTGTTCGGTGCGGACCGCCTCGGCAGGGACGACGAGCACCGCCTCCAGCCCCACCGGCGCCTCGATGCGCCGGATCCGGGCTCCGTCGCTGATCACGAAGCCGCCGGTCAGGGCCGCGGCGGCGTTATCGGGATGACCTTCGAGCTCACTGGCGTGAGCGAGCAGGTCGGCGTCGAGCTCAAACAGATGGTCGGCGGCCATCAGTCCGGCCAGGGTGGCGGCGGCGCTCGAGCCCAGGCCACCGCAGAGCGGGATCGCCGAGGTGATCGCGAAGCTGAAGTCATCGGCGGGATGCAGCCGCTCAAACGCCTGGACGACGAGGTTTGCCCGGTCGCGGGGAAGCTCGAGGTCGGTCTGCACCGCGAAGCTCCCGGTCTCGGTCACCTCGAGCTCCAGATGCAAGCCGAGCGCGGCGCCCATCACGTCAAAGCCCGGCCCCAGGTTGGCCGACGACGCCGGCACGCGGACCAGGCGCCGGCGCGACAGACTCATTGCAGGACGGCCCGCTCGATCGCGGCCCGGTCGGGATCGCAGGGGACGACCGCGCCTGCCTGACCGAGTGCCGTCTGGGGATCCTTGAGGCCGTGGCCGGTCAGCACGCACGCCACCCGTTGGGCGTCACCGACGCCGTGCGCGAGCAGCCCGGCCACCCCGGCCGCCGAGGCCGGCTCACAGAAGATCCCCTCGCTGCCGGCCAGCAGGCGGTAGGCGGAGAGGATCTGCTCGTCGCTGACCGCGCGCACGGTGCCGCCCGAGGCGGTCATCGCGCTCATCGCCTCCTCCCAGCGGGCGGGATTACCGATCCGGATCGCGCTCGCCACCGTCTCGGGATGCTCGACGGGATGGCCGAGCACCAGCGGGGCGGCGCCCACGGCCTGGAACCCGAGCATCCGCGGCGCCATCCCGACCTCCTGAAAGCCGCGCCAGTAGGCCGTGATGTTGCCGGCGTTGCCGACCGGGATATAGAGCGCGTCGAGCTCGTGATCCAGCGCCTCGGCGAGCTCGAACGACGCGGTCTTCTGACCCTCGATGCGAAACTCGTTGACCGAGTTGACCAGCGCGATCGGGTGATGCTCACAAAGATCGCGCACGAGCCGCAGCGCGACGTCGAAGTTCCCGCGCAGGGCGATCACCCGCGCACCGTGCATCAGCGCCTGAGCGAGCTTGCCGGTGGCGATCTTGCCCTCGGGGACGATCACCGCGCAGCGCACCCCGGCCCGGGCCGCGTAGGCCGCGGCCGACGCGGCGGTGTTGCCGGTCGAGGCGCAGATGATCGTCTCGGCGCCCTCACGCACCGCAGCGGACACCGCGCAGGTCATGCCCCGGTCCTTGAAGGAGCCGGTCGGGTTCAGGCCCTCGAGCTTGCACCACACCTCCGCTCCGACGCGCTCGGACAGTCGCGGGGCGTGCACGAGCGGCGTCGAGCCCTCCCCGAGCGAGATCACGGGATCGTCGGCGGCAAAGGGCAGCTGGTCGCGAAAGCGCTCGATCAAGCCGGGCATCAGGTGAGCTCGAGCACGACCTTGCCCAGCGCGCCGCGCTGGTCGAGCAGAGTGAGCGCGTCGGGGGCCCGTTCCAGCGGATAGCGTGCGCCGATCACCGGCCGCACGGCTCCGGACGCGATCAGCCGATCGATCGCCTCGCCGATCTGGACCGTCACGGCGGGCTTTGAGAGCACGGAGCCCCCCCACCCGGCGCCGATCACCTCGGTGTTCTTAAGCAGCAGGCGATTGACCTTGACCTCCGGGATCGACCCGGCGGCGAAGCCGACGACGACCACGCGTCCGCCCTCGCGCAAGGCGCGCAGACTGTCGGTGAAGCGGTCGCCCCCGACCGGGTCGACCACGACGTCCACCCCACCGCCGGAGATCTCGGTCGCCTGCGCCTTCCAGTCCCCACCGGACCGGACGACGTGGTCGGCGCCGGCCTCGCGGGCCACCGCCTCCTTCGCGTCGGTCGACACGACGGCGATCGTGCGCGCCCCGAGGCCTTTGGCGACCTGCAGCGTCGCCGTCCCGACGCCGCCGGCGCCACCGTGCACGAGCACCGTCTCACCCTCCGTCAGCCGGCCCCGCATGACCAGCGAGAAGTAGGCGGTGTGGTAGTTGAGCACCAGCCCGGCGCCCTGCGCAAAGCTCAGCTCATCGGGGAGCTTGAAGGTGAGGTAGGCCGGCGCGACCGCGACCTGCGCAAAGCCGCCCAGGGCGCAGAACGCGGCCACCCGGTCTCCCGGCTTGACCGCCGCATCGGCGGGCGCCTCGCGCACGATCCCGCCGACCTCGCTGCCGGGCACGAAGGGCAGCGGCGGCTTCATCTGGTACTCACCACGGGTCTGCAGCAGCTCGGGGAACGACACGCCGGCGGCGTGAACGTCCACGATCACCCCGCAGCCCGGGGTGAGCATGTGCTCCGCGGCCGGCTCGGCGATATCCGCCGGCGTCAGCGCGGTGGCGGGCCCGGTCAATTCGGTGATCTGCATGGCTCTCATGGGGCGCGATCCTCTCCGTCCGGCTATCCGAACTCCTCCTCGATGACACGGATCGCCCGGGGTGGCGCCCGCATGACGTCCAGTCCGGCGATCAGGTTCATGGCCACCCCAAAGCGGGATTCCAGCACCGGATGCACGACCATCACCAGCCGCGCCTGGTCGCGCAGCCCCTTCTGGACCACGGACTTGACCGAGACGCCCTGCAGGGCCAGAACCTCGGCCACCGCAGCGAGCACCCCCGGCTCGTCAGCCACCTCGAGGTACAGGTAGAAGGACGAGGCGACGTCAGTGACGATCTTCAGGCGCTGGGTCGCCGGCGGGGTCGAGGCGGGCGGGATCATCGCGCTGATCACGTCTCCGAGCACCGCCGAGGCGGTCTGCGGGCCCCCTGCGCCGGGCCCGGACATAGTGATCTCGGTGATCTCCTCGGACTCGACGGTGACCGCGTTGAACGGGCCACTCACCGAGGCCAGCGGATGGCCCGGATACAAAAAGGCCGGGTAGACGCGGACCGAGATCCCGTCCTCGCCGACCCGCTCCGCGGTGCCGATCAACTTCAGCCCCAGGCCGAGGTCGCGCGCATACTCCAGGTCGTCGGGCAGGATCGCCTCGATCCCCTCGTAGCGGACCTGATCGATGTGAACCGGGGTCTCGAAGGCCAGGCGGGCGATGATCGCCATCTTGGCGGCCGCGTCGCGCCCGTTGACGTCCTCGGACGGGTCGGCCTCGGCGTAGCCCAGGCGCTGGGCCTCGGCCAACGTGGAGGCGAAGTCCGCCCCGGTGCGCGCCATCTCGGAGAGGATGAAGTTGGTGGTCCCGTTGACGATCCCGTGGACGCGGTCGATCCGCGCCCCGGCCAGCGACTCCTGAAGCACGCGGATGACCGGCACGACGCCGGCCACCGCGCCCTCGAAGCGCAACTGCACGCCGTGCTCGCGCGCGA
>JALYZB010000013.1 GCA_030945945.1 Actinomycetota bacterium
CCGGGCACGCAGGTCGCGATCGTCGGGATGGGCGGCCTGGGCCACATGGGCGTCAAGATCGCGCACGCGATGGGCGCGGAGGTCACAGTCCTCTCCCAGACGCTCAACAAGGAGCAGGACGGCCGCAAGCTCGGCGCCGACCACTTCTACGCGACCAGCGACAAGGAGACGTTCAAGAAGCTCAGGGGTCATTTCGACCTGATCGTCAACACCGTGTCGGCCAAGCTGCCGATCGACTCCTACCTGTCGCTGCTCAGGGTCAACGGCACGATGGTCAACGTCGGTGCGCCGCCGGAGCCGCTGCCCGTCCAGGTGTTCTCCCTGATCGGCGGCCGCAAGAGCTTCGCGGGGTCGGCCATCGGCGGGATCCGCGAGACACAGGAGATGCTCAACTTCTGCGCCGAGCACGGCATCGGCGCAGAGATCGAGGTGATCAGCGGTGATGAGATCGACCAGGCCTGGGAGCGCGTGCTCGACAGCGACGTCCGCTACCGGTTCGTGATCGACACCGCCACGTTCTGAGCGACGGCCGCCCGCGCCGCCCGGCCCAGCGGTCGGCGCGGCGTGGCGTGGCGTGGCGTGGCGGTGATCAGTGCACGGCGAGGCGCTCCGGCAGCGGGCCGAGCCGCAGCGCCGCGGCCAGGGCCCGCGCCGTGGAGACCGTGAAGCCGCCGGTGATGTCGGCGCCCCCGTTGCCCTGGACACCGTCCGGATAGGTCCGGAAGTCGATCTGGGGGACGGTGATCAGCCGGCCGCCGTAGGCGACTGCGAAGTGCTGGAAGAGGCTCTGGCGAAAGGCGCTGTCGAGCTGCCCGCGATGCGCGATCTGGGCGGTGACGCGCCCAAACGCGTTCGCACCCGCACGGGTGAACTGAAACTGGACGTCGGGGCTGCCGGATTGGTCGGTGCCCTGCTGCGGGTCGGTGATGTTGCGCCCGGCGAGCGCGACTCGGTCGCGGAGCACGAAGTACCCGGCGGGCGCCCTCGTGTTCGGTTGCGCTCCGAAGCCGGGGCGCGCCGCCTGCAGGACGACGGTGCCCTGCGGGACCGCGAGCAGGCGACCCTGCGACGCGCTGATCCCGGGCAGGAGCGCCGCACTGACGTCATGGTCGATCTGATCGCCGTTCGCCGATGTCTCGGTCACGGGGCCCGCCAGCAGCATGCAGGGCTGGTTGGGCACCAGGGCGGTGCGCTGATCTCGAGCGGCGGTGGCGCACACGGTGCTGCCCGGCGCGCCGAACAAGTAGTACTGGCGGCCGGGACGGCCCAGCCCGGACGTCGTGGACACCGCCGGCTGGTGCGCGGCGAGCCGGACCGCCGCGTACAGAGACAGTCCGCCCGCCGCAGCCTCACCCGGCTGGGCTGCCCCCAACCCCTGGCTGATGACGATCGCGGTCGGATCCCCTGCCGCCAGCCGCTTGACCAGCGGCTTGCCTGCCGGGGTCAGCAGATCGGCTTCCCAGTCATAGAAACTGAGCTGCGCCGGCGCCCCGAGAGCGACTGCGGTGATCCGCGCGCGGGCCGACTGCCCCCCGGGCGCCGTCACGGCCACTCCGTCCGCAGTGCGCGAGACCCGCACGCCGGGCACGGCGGCGAGCCGCGTGCGCAGGATCGGGATCGCCCGCGTGATCGCCGACCCGAGTCCAGCTCCCGGGTCGATCGGGGACGCTGCAAACGTGACCATCACCCGGCTCTGATCTGGCCCCGGCGAACCGGGCCGGGTCGCGCCGTGGACACCGATACTGACCACGAACACGGCGATCACCACCAGCACCGAGAGTCCCAGGCCAAGGCTCGCCGCCGCTTCGCGCGGCACCCTGCCCCGACCTCCGCGGCGATGGCCGTGGGCGCGAGCATCGCCGAGCCGGGCGAACTCGGCTCCGAGCTCCTGGAGGAAATGCAGATCGCTCATCGCAGGATCTCGCTTTCGTTTCGGTATGGCTCAAGGGCTCCCGCCAGGGCCCGCAACCCGCGGGAGACGCGGGCTCTGACGGCCTGCTCGGAGATCCCGAGCGCGGAGGCAACCTCCGCGTAGCTGCGTTCCTCCACGATCCGTAGCCGCAGCGCCTCGCGCTGCTCATGGCTTAGACGCGCAAGCTCGACCCCCAGCGCAGTGCGCAACTCGGCCAGCCCGGCCCGGCGCTCGATCGCGGCAACGTCATCCTCGTGCAGAGCGGGCATCCGGATTCCCA
>JALYZB010000050.1 GCA_030945945.1 Actinomycetota bacterium
ATCTGTCCGACGTCGGCAAGGCGTTCATCGCCGGTCAGCTGCGACATTCGCGGGAAATCTGCTCGATCTTCGCGCAGTGGGTGAACTCTTATAAGCGGCTGGTGCCCGGATTCGAGGCGCCGGTGTACGTCGCCTGGTCACGCCGCAACCGCTCCGCGCTGGTGCGCGTCCCGCTCTATCACCCCGGCAAGGAACATGCGACGCGGATGGAGCTGCGCTGTCCGGACCCGGCGTGCAACCCATACCTGACCTTCGCCGTTCTCCTCCAGGCCGGCCTGGAGGGAATCGAGCACGGCTACGAGCTGCCTGACCCGATGGAGCGCAACCTCTACCACCTGTCTCCCGACGAGCGCCGGCGCCTGGGCATCGATCAGCTCCCGGAAACGCTCGGCGAGGCGATCGAGCTGACCGCCCAGTCCGAGCTGGTCCTGCGCACCCTCGGGGAGCACACGTTCAACCGCTTCATCGAGATCAAGCGCCAGGAGTGGGACGACTATCGCGTCCAGGTCACGCCCTGGGAGCTGCAGCGCTACCTGCCGGTGCTGTGAACCACCGCCGAACGCTTACCTGAGCTCGGTCACCGCGCCAAGCGCGGCCGCGAGCTCGCCCGGATCGGTGACGGGGGCCTGGCAGCTGAAGTGCTCGCATACGTAGGCGGCCGGCCGCCCGTCGACCGTGCCGCGGCCCTCCAGCAGCGCGATCCCCTCGCCGGCGCCTCCGGCGAGCACGACCCGGGGTGAGAAAGCTTCGCGGACGATCGCCGCCAGCCCGTCCGCGTCCGCGCCGCGGCCGACGATCGCCACCTCGCGGACCGGCGCGAGATGGAAGGCGAACGCCTGCAGGGCGTGGCCGAAGGCGAGCGGGTGGCGCCCGGCGATCGGGGCGAGCAGGCGTAGCACGCCGACGGCGTGGGTTTCGTATCCGGCGTCGCCGGAGAGGCGCGCCAGCCGCAGCAGACCGAGCGCCGCGGCCGAGCTGCCGGAGGGGATCGGCGAATCCTCGAGGTCCTTGCGGCGGCCGAAGGACAGCTCGCGATCGGCGGCGGTGGTGAAGAAGCCGCCATTCTCCGGATCGGCGAAGCGCTGGATGATCGTGTCGCCCAGGCCACGCGCCTCCGCGTACCAGCGGGGCTCGAAAGTCGCCTCGTAGAGCGCGGTGAGGGCCTGCATCAGGAAGCTGTGGTCCTCGAGGTAGGCCTCGATCCGGCCGGCGCCGTCCTTCCACGTCCGCAGCAGCCGCCCCTCGCCGTCGCGCAATTCGGTGAGCACGAACTGTGCGCCGGCCCGGGCAGCGCCGACGTAGTCGGGGCGGGACAGCGCGGCTCCGGCTTCGGCGAGCGCTGTGATCATCAGCGCGTTCCAACCGCACAACCGCTTGTCGTCGAGTCCGGGGCCGACCCGCCGCGCCCGCGCGGTGAGCAGCCGCTCGCGGATCTCGGCGCGCTGCGCGGGCTCAGGACCGCGAGCCTCGAGCACGTTGGCGCCCTCGAAGTTGCCGGCCTCGGTGGCGCCGAAGTAGCCCATCGCCGGCTCGGCGAGGTCCCCGAGCACCGTGCGCAGCTCGTCGGCGGTCCAGACGTAGAACTTGCCCTCGACGCCCTCGGAGTCGGCGTCCAGCGCGGCGCAGAAGCCGCCCTCCGCTCCCCGCAGTTCCCGCAGTGCCCAGTCCAGGGTCTCCTCGCACGCGCGCCGCAGCAGCGGGTCGCCCGAGACCTGGAAGCCGTGCAGGTAGGCGCGGGCCAGCAGCGCGTTGTCGTAGAGCATCTTCTCGAAATGCGGCACGGTCCAGGTGGGATCGACCGCGTAGCGCGCGAACCCGCCCCCGACCTGGTCATTGATGCCCCCGCAGGCCATGGCGCGCAGCGTCCCCAGCGACATCTCCGTCTCGCCCTGGCCGAGCAGGAACTCGATCACCGAGGACATCGGGAACTTCGGCGCCCGGCCAAAGCCACCGTTGACGGCGTCATAGCTCGAGCGCAGGCCGGTGATCGCCTCCCGCAGGATCGCCGGGGTGACCGGATCCTCCGAGGCGCGCATCCGGGCGCTGGCGCCGATCGAACCGAGCACCGAGGCGCCGGAACGGCGGACCTCGTCGCGCTGAGTGTCCCAGGCCGTGGCTACCGCCTCGAGCACCGCCCGCCAGCTCGGCAGACCGTGACGGGACTCGGGTGGGAAGTAGGTCCCGACGTAGAACGGCGCCTGGTCAGGAGTCAAGAAGGCGTTCAGCGGCCAGCCGCCCTGCCCGGTCATCGCCTGGCAGGCCTCCATGCAGACCGCGTCGACGTCCGGACGTTCCTCGCGGTCGACCTTGATGCAGACGAAGCTGTCGTTCATGTACGCCGCGATCTCGGGGTCCTCGAAGGACTCGCGCTCCATCACGTGACACCAATGGCAGGCTGAGTAGCCGATCGAGACCAGCAGTGGACGCTGCTCGCGGCGGCTTCGCCTCAGCGCCTCCTCACCCCACGGGTACCACTCGACGGGGTTGTCCTGGTGCTGGCGCAGGTACGGTGAAGTCTCGGCGGCGAGGCGATTGGGCATGCTCGGTTCACCTTAGTGCGGACGGCCCATAGGCTTGACCGCGAGCACCCCTGAGACAAGGAGTCAACTTGCCCGACCATCGTGAGCCCGTGAACGCCCCCAACGCCCCGGCGGCGATTGGTCCCTACGTCCACGCCATCAAGGCCGGTGGTCTGCTGTTCTGCTCGGGCCAGATTCCGTTGGACCCCCGGACCGGGGACATGGTCGGCGCGACGCCGGCTGATCAGGCGGGGCGCTGCCTGGAGAACCTGGCCGCCGTTTGCCAGGCGGCCGGGACGACCCTGGGTGATGCGGTCAAGGTGACGATCTACATGACCGACATGACGGCGTTCGCGTCGGTCAACGAGGTCTACGGTTCGTTCTTCGAGTCCCAGCCGCCGGCCCGCGTCGCCATCGGCGTGGCGGCGCTGCCACGTGGCGCGCAGGTCGAGATGGACGCGGTGGTGGCACTTGGGGACTGATACCCGGTCGCTCTCAGCGACGGTCACCATCGATGACATCCACCGCGCGGCGGCGGCTGGGCGCGGGGTGATCCGCGAGACCCCGGTGCTCAGCTCCCGGACGGTGGCCGAGCGCACTGAGTCACGGTCGCCCTGAAGGCCGAGAACCTTCAGCGCACCGGGTCGTTCAAGATCCGCGGGGCGCTGGCCAAGATCGCCTCGCTGTCCGATCCCGAGTGCGCCCGCGGTGTCGTCGCGGGCAGCGCCGGAAACCACGCCCAGGCGGTCGCCTACGCGGCCCGTGCGCGTGGCGCGCACTGCGAGGTGTTCATGCCCGCCGCGGCGCCGATCGCCAAGGCGGAGGCGGCGACCGCGCTCGGCGCTCTGGTGCATCTGGTCGGGGCCACGGTGGATGACTCGCTGTCCGCCGCCCAGGCGCGCGCTGACTCGGGTGGGCTGGCCTTTTTGCATCCGTTCAACGACCCCGAGGTGATCGCCGGGCAGGGCGGCCTCGGTTTGGAGCTGCTCGCCCAGGTCCCCGATCTCGCCCGTGTGCTCGTTCCGCTCGGCGGCGGCGGCCTGCTGTCGGGGACCGCAATCGCAATCAAGTCGGCCCGCCCCGACGTCGAAATGATCGGCGTCCAGGTCGAGACCTGCGCGCCCTTCCCGGGATCGTTGCGAGCCGGCGAGCCGGTGGCGGTCGATTCGGCGCTGACAATCGCCGACGGGATCGCGGTCAAGCGCCCCGGGGCCCTCACCCTGGCCCTGATCGACCAATGGGTGGACCGGGTCGTGGTCGTCGGAGAGGACCAGACGGCCGAGGCGATGGTCTTCCTGCTCGAGCGGGCCAAGCTCGTGGTCGAAGGCGCCGGCGCGGTCGGCGTCGCCGCCCTGCTCGCCGGCCACGTCGGTCCGCTGGCGGACGGCCGGTCGGGCGTCACCGCGATCGTCCTGTCGGGCGGCAACGTCGACCCGGGACTGCTCGCCCAGATCGCCCGCCGCCACGAGAGCCAGGCGGGTCGGCGCTCGGTGCTGCTGGCCCGCCTTCCGGACCGCCCGGGGTCGCTGGCCCAGCTCCTGGCTCTGGTCGGGGCGCACGGCGCCAACCTGCTCGACGTGGAGCACCTGCGGGAGGGGTTTGACCTCCACGTGCGCGAGAGCGCCGTCCAGCTCGTCGTCGAAACCCGCGGCGGCGGGCACGCCGCGCAGGTGATCGCCAGCGTGCGGGCGGCCGGCTACGAGGAGCCGCGAGCCGTCCGGTAGTCCCGGGCCGCGTTCACGAGCGCGGCGATCACCCGGCTGCGCTCGTCGGCCTCGGGATGCCACTGCACGCCGAGCACAAACCGCTTGCCGGCCGCCTCGACCGTCTCGGGCAGCTCATCGATCGTCGAGCGGCCGGTGATCTGCAGACCGCTGCCGATCACGTCGACGCCCTGATGGTGGTGGGACTTGGTGCCGTGGATCTCCTCGCCCGCGGCCCGGGCCGCCAGTGAGCCTGACTGGAGGTGCACATCGTGGTCAGAGCCGGTGAAGCTCCCGGGCACGCGCCGGTGCTCGTCATGACCGACGACGTCGGGCAGGTGCTGGAGCAGGGTCCCGCCCCGCGCCACGTTGAGCACCTGCATCCCGCGGCAGACCCCGAGCACGGGGAGATCGAGCTGTACCGCGCGGCGGGCCAGCGCCAGCTCGGTCGCGTCGCGCACCGGCACCAGTCCCGCGGTGGCGGGATGGGGCTCGGCGCCGTAGGTGGCGGGATCGACGTCGTTGCCTCCGGCGAGGATCAGCCCGTCCAGGGTCGCCAGAAGCTCATCGGGGTTCTCGGCCAGCGCCGGGTCCGGCGGGATCATCAAAGCGAGTCCACCGGCGGCCTGGATGGCGTCGATGTAGTTGAGCGGCAGCAGCGCGGCGGGCAGCGTCCACAGGCCCCAGGAGGCCTCGGTCTGGGCGGTGCAGATACCGATTGCCGGGCGCGACATGGCGCTCAGGCTAGCGCCGGGTCTGGTCGCGCAGGAGGGCGCGCTGGACCTTTCCGCTCGCGGTCTTGGGCAGCTCGTCGGCGAAGTCCACGATTCGCGGGTACTTGTAGGGCGACGTCTCGTGGCGCACGTGGTCCTGCAGGTCGCTGACCAGAGCATCGCTGGGAGTGTGGTCGTCGCGCAGCACGACGACCGCTCGCACCACGGCTCCGCGCTCCTCGTCGGGCGCGGCGACCACCGCCGCCTCGGCGACCGCCGCGTGGGAGACCAGCGCCGACTCCACCTCGAAGGGCCCGATCCGGTAGCCGGCCGAGATGATCACGTCGTCGGTGCGGCTCTCGAAGTACAGGTAGCCGTCCTGATCGGCGCGGACGCGGTCCCCGGTCGGCCAGGGCACGGACTCGGGCGCGGGCGTCCCGTCCAGGTAGGAGACGAAGAACGTGGGGTCGGTGGTGGGATCGCTGAGCACGAGCTCGCCGTCGCGCACATCGAGTGCGATACCGGGCAGCGGGCGTCCCATCGAGCCCGGCCGGACCTCGCCGCCGGCGGGCACCCCGGTCAGCTGGCCGGTCTCGGTTTGGCCGTAGCCGTCGCGGATCTCCAGGCCGGTCGCCTCGCGAAATGCCCGCAGCACCTCGGGGTTGAGCGCCTCGCCGGCGGCGACGAGGCCGCGCAGGCTCGGCACGGGTGCCAGCTGGGCGCGCTTGGCGATCACCCGGTACTCGGTGGGGGCCATGCAGAGCACGTTGACCGGCTCGGCGGCGAGCACCTCGAGGCGCTGCTGGGGATCGAAGCGAGCGTCGTGCAGCAGCGCGGCGGCGCCGTTGATCCAGGGTGCGATGAACACGTTGCGCGCGGACTTCGACCAGCCGCTGGCCGCGGTGCACCAGACCAGGTCGCCGCGGCGGGCATCGAGCCATTCGGTGGCCTGCAGCGTCTGGCCGGGCAGGTAGCGCTGCCCGTGCACAACCCCCTTGGCCTCGCCGGTGGTGCCGCTGGTGAAGGTGATCAGGCTCGGGTCGGTGGCGGCGAGGTCCACAGCGGGAGCGGGTCCGCCTGCGTAGAGGGTTGCGTCAGGGACGAGCACGACCTCGCAGTCGGGGCGCGCCGCTTCCAGCTCGGGGCGGTTGCGCTCGTCGGCGACGATCAGCTTCGGGTGGGCGGCGTCGATCCGCTGGCGCAGGTCCTTGGCCCGCAACTGCTCGTTTCCGGGCAGGACGACGGCCCCGATCCGAAAGCAGGCGACCATGCTCAGCACCCACTCGGGGCGGTTGCCGATCAGCGTCATGACCACGTCACCCCGGGTGACGCCGCGGGCCGCCAGCGCGCCGGCCAGGCGGGCGGCATGGTCGGATACCTCACCGAAGCTCCACTCGCGCCGACTGCCGTCCCGGGCCAGCTCCACCAGCGCGCGATCCCCGGGTGGGGCGGCATCGACGACATCACGGGCGAAGTTCATGGCGGTTCGGATTCTGCCGAGTGGCGCGCCTCGGGCGGCCGCGGCTAGCTGCCCATCCCGGTATATCGGGGCCCGAAGCAGAGCCCGCACCCGCGATCAGGAGGACACGTTGAGGCTTCGGACTGGGTCGGTTGCGGTGGTATGCCTGGTCGTGCTGCTGGTCAGCGCGGGGGCGGCGAGCGCGGCCACGTACTCGTTCACACGGAGTACGACCACGCTGGAGACGATCCCGGCTCACCGGACGGTCACCGTGTCGACGGGCGTCAGCCCGGCCGCGCTGGCTCTGCTCGGGAAGGACGGTCATCGTCGTCTGGCCGGCACGTTCTCGACCCAGCGCCGGGCCGACCAGCGCCCTGTCAGCTCGGCGGTGACGCTCGCGTTGAAGTGACCGGGCGCTGGTAGCCTCGACGGTGATGGGAATGATGACTGGAAGCGGGCCCTTCGGCCGCGAACCGGCGGGACACTTCAACTTCACGCCGCCGCCCATCGGATCGGTGATCTACCTTGAGCCGACGCCCAAGCGGATCCGGGTGCAGGTCGGTGGCGAGACGATCGCCGACAGCCGCCACGCGCACCTGCTGCACGAGGCGGGCCACCAGCCGATCTACTATTTCCCGCGCGAGGACGTGCGCGACGACGTGCTGCAGGCCTCAGACCGTCATACGCGCTGCCCGAAGAAGGGTGAGGCGTCCTACTTCACAATCGTCGCCGGCGGCGAGACCGTCGAGGCTGGAGCGTGGTACTACCCCGAGACGCCGGCCGGCGCTCCGGCGCAGCTCGCGGGGTTGGTCGCCTTCTACTTCAACCGCATGGGTCGCTGGCTGGAGGAGGGCGAGGAGATCACCGGTCACCCCCGCGATCCCTATCACCGCATCGACGTGCGGCCCTCCGATCGCCACATTCGGGTCTCGCTCGATGGCCAGCTGCTCGCCGAGACCGAGCGGGCGATGGCCCTGTTCGAGAACGGTCTGCCGACGCGCTGGTACCTTCCGCGCGAGGACGTCCACGCCGCGCTTCAGCCCAGCGACACCGTGAGCTACTGCCCATACAAGGGCACGGCCGGGTACTTCTCGGTCCGCCGCTCCGACGGTGAGCTCGGCAACGACCTCGTCTGGTATTACGCCAATCCCCTGGAGGACGCCACCCGGGTGCGCGACCTCGTCTGCTTCTTCAATGAGAAGGTCGACCTCGAGCTCGACGGCGAGCCCCAGGCGCGGCCGGCGTCGCCCTGGTCGGACGGGGTCACGTCCGAGGCGCAGAACGCGCCCCCGGCGCAGACCCGCGGTTAGCCCCGCCCGGCCAGCACCGCTCGCAGGCGCCGCGCCTCGCGCTCGGGCGCCTGCTCGAACCGCCGCCAGGTGAGCCGGTAGGTCACGTACCCGGCGGTCAGCCGCACGACATCGCGCTCCCGATCGCTCTCGAACCGCGGGCGCCCCTCATGAAAGCGCCAACTGTCGAGCTCGACCACGACGCCCTGCGCTCCGAACAGCGCGTCCGCCTCGTAGCCGCAGACCTGGACGTTGACCTGCGGCCGGGGAAGGCCGAACCGGCGGCAGAAGACCAGGAAGTCCTTTTCGAAGTCCGACCTGGTCGGGCCGTCCTCGCTGGCGATCAGCGGCGCGAGGACCGAGCGCCCGGGATGGCGCGGAAGGTGCACGAGCAGCTCCCGCAGCTCGCGAGGGCGCAGCAGGCCCGCCAGCCGAGCATCGTCAACGACGCGGCCTGCCCGCCGGGCGCCGAGGTCCGGCGCGCAGTCGAGGATCGTCCGCGCGGGGCTGGTCGCCCGGATCCCTAGCTGGGTGCGCACATCCGTCGGGCGAAGGGTGCGGCTGACGTGCACGCGGATTCCCGGACGCCGGTGGTCGCTGGGCGTCGTCACGTGCAGCGGTCCGGACCACCGCTTCTGAAGGGCCCAGAGGGTGAGCGCCGACGTGTGGCTGAGCGCAGCGCCCGGGCCGCAGGCGAGCACTGCGGCGGCGGCGCGTTCGAGCGGGGTGCCCGGCGGCGGACCCACCGTGTACACGCTCGGGTGGACGCGGTGCAGCCGTCCGTGGCGGGCGCGGTACGCGATCGCCGACGGGCCCAGACCGAGCGCGAGCAACTGCGCGCGGGTGATCGTGCGGTGCTGTCGGCCGGCGAGAGCGAGCAGACCGGCCTCCCGAGGGTCAGGTCCCACGAGGGTCCGTAAAGATCGCTCCTATTGGCATCAGATCTCCAACGCTCGCATGCCGACGGCTCCCGTGGTGGGGATTGGCACAGACTCGCCACACCCTGCGCCGGTATCCTCGTTTGCGGCACCGTTTCGCGGTGTCACGCCGCCGAAGCAGAGCAGCGCCCGACGCCCAGAAGCCCGAAACGCCGAGGAGTCCCGAGACCCATGGCCGTAGCCGCCACGCAGGACATCACCGACGAGCAGCGCGCGATCTGCGAGATGGTCCGCCAGTTCGCCGACGAGCAGATCCTCCCCAACGCCGAGCACTACGATCACGAGGACAGCTTCCCCGAGCCGATCGTGGAGCAGATGAAGGAGCTGGGACTGTTCGGGGTCACGATCCCCGAGGAGTACGGCGGCATGGGGCTGGACCTGACGACCTACGCGATGATCGTCGAGGAGCTCTCCCGCGGCTGGATCAGCATCTCGGGCATCGTCAACACCCACTTCATCGGCTCCTACCTGCTGGTGAAGTTCGGCTCTGAGGAGCAGAAGCAGAAGTACCTGCCCAAGATGGCCACCGGGGAGATCCGCGCTGCCTTCTCCCTGTCTGAGCCCGAGCTCGGCTCCGACGTGCAGGCGATCAAGACCTCAGCCAAGAAGCTCGACAACGGCAAGTACGAGATCAACGGGCAGAAGATGTGGGTCACCAACGGGCTGCGCTCGACGCTCGTGTTCACGCTGGTCAACACCGACCCCAGCGCCGAACCCCGCTACAAGGGCATGACCTGCTTCATCTGCGAGAAGGAGGCGGGCGTCAGCGAGAACACCGGCGACTACGCCGGCCTCACCGTCCCGCCGCCGATCAAGAAGATGGGCTACAAGGGCGTCGAGTCCACCGAGCTGGTGTTCGACGGCTATGCGACTCCTGCCGACAGCATCCTCGGCGGCGAGGAGGCCGGTCTGAACCGTGGCTTCGGCCAGATGATGGACGCGCTGGAGCTCGGCCGGGTCAACGTCGCCGCCCGCGGCGTCGGCATCGCCCAGCGCGCCCTGGAACTGGCGCTGAAGTACAGCCAGGAGCGCAAGACGTTCGGCAAGCCGATCGCCGAGCATCAGGCCATCCAGTTCAAGCTCGCCGATATGGCCACCCAGGTTGACGCGGCCCGGCTGCTCACGCAGCGCGCCGCCCGCCTCAAGGACGCCGGTGACCGGTCCGACATCGAGGCCGGCATGGCCAAGCTGTTCGCGTCGGAGGCCGGCCGCTTCTGCGTCGAGGAGTGCCTGCGCATCCACGGTGGCTACGGCTACTCCAAGGAGTACGAGATCGAGCGCCTCTACCGCGACGCGCCCCTGCTGTTGATCGGCGAGGGCACGTCAGAGATCCAGCGCATGGTCATCGGCCGAAAGCTGCTGCAACGACACAAGATCTGATCCCCTTTTGAGAGGAACCCCATCAATGTCCGCATCCATCACCCACACCCCGATCAACCTCCGTCTGCTCGCCGCGCTCGCGGCCCTGGTGCTCGCGGCCGCGGCCACGTTCGCCGCCGTCAGCGGCGCCAGCCAGCCGACGGTCCATACCGCAATCGATCGCACCGGCTCAGTCCAAGTGTCGGGCTACGACGGCGGTGTTTCGCTGTCAGGCCGCACCCAGCCGTAGGCTCTCCGGGCGAGACCGGGCGAGACCGGGCGAACAAGAGTCCGGTTCAATAGACTCCATCACCTGGCCTCCGCCGCTGACACCAAGAACCTGATCGAAACCGCGGTCACGCGGTTCCTGGACGAGGTGCCCGCGCTCGCACCGCTCAAGCTCGTCATCGGCTTGGAGCTGCAGGCGCGTCACGACATTCAGCTGTACCGGGTCGAACTGCCCGGGCCGAAGATCAGCAAGGACATCGCCTCGGACTCCAAGGTGACCCTGACGGTGCAGCGCCCCCGCTTCAATGAGCTCGCCACCAAGGGCACCGTCAAGGATTGGGAGGCGGCCTTTGCCAGCGGTGAGGCCAAGGCGACGGGGGTCGATCAGATTCTCAAGCTGATCGCCCAGGTCGTCGCGCGCCACCAGGAGCGCGGCCGCACCCGCCGGCCGACGAGCGCCAGCACCCGTCAGCACCACTGATCCTCCCACGGGCCAGCACGGCCCGCTGATTAGCGCCGGGCCGCGAGCTTCTCGGCCGCGGTGAGCTGATCGTCGATCAGCTGCAGGCCCGAATCCCAGAATCCCGGGTCGGTGAGGTCGATGCCGACGATCGCGGCTAGCTCCTCGGGGCCGCGCGAGCCACCGGCGGCAAGCAACTCCAGGTAGCGGGGCACGAAGCTCTCGCCCGCCTCGATGTAGCGCTGGTAGACGGACATCGCGAGCAGCTGGCCGTAAGAGTAGGCGTAGACGTACCCCGGGGTGTTGATGAAGTGGGGCACGTAGCTCCACCACGAGTGATAGCCCTCGGTGATCTCGACCGAGTCGCCGAACAGTTCCTGCTGGGACTCGACCCATGAGGCGTTGATCCGGTCCACCGACAGCTCACCCTCGTTCCGGCGGCGGGTGTGGACAAGATGTTCGAAGCGGTTCATCGCCATCTGCCGGAACACGGTGGCCACGCCGCCGTCGATTCGCTCGGCGAGCAGACTCAGCCGGTCGTCGTCGCTGCGGGTCGCCTCCAGCAGCCGTCCGAACACAAGCGTTTCGCCGAACACCGATGCGGTCTCGGCGAGGGTCAGCGGGGTGGAGTGGTGATAGACGCCCTGGGGCTGGGCGAGCGCGGCGTGCAGGCCGTGGCCGAGCTCGTGGGCCATCGTCAGCACGTCGCGGCGCCGGGCGGTGAAGTTGAGCATCACGTACGGATGGACGCTGGGCACCGTGTAGGAGCAGAAGGCGCCGCCGCGCTTGTGCTCGCGGACGGGAGCGTCAACCCAGCGCTCGTCGAAGAAGCGCTTGGCCAGCGCGCCGGCGTGCGGCGAGAACGCGTCGTAGGTGTCGAGCACCAGCTCGCGCGCGTCACCGAAGGAGAAGGTGATCTCCTGGGGGAGCACGGGAGCCGCGCGGTCATAGTCGGCGATCCGCTTCAGGCCGAGCAGCTTGGCCTTGAGCCGGTACCAGCGCTGGGGGATGTCAAAGCGACCGCGGACCGCGGCGATCAACGCCATCACCGACGCGTCGGACGCCTCGTTGGCGAGGTTGCGCCCGGCCAGCCAGTGCGGGTAGGAGCGCAGCCGGTCCTCGACGGACTTGTCGTAGAGCAGCGTGTTGTAGATGAATGCGCGGGTGCGCAGCCCAGGGGCCAGGGCCTCAGTGACCGCGTGTGCGACGGTCCTGCGCAGCTCGCGGTCGGGCGACTGCAGGCGGCTGAGCGCGACGTCGAGTGACTGCCGATCGCCGCCGAGCGTGACCCGGATGGCGGCGGTCTGCTCGCCGAACAGCCGGCTCCAGGCGCCGCCGGAGACGATCGATTTCTCGGCGAGGATCTTCTCCTCGGGCTCGGTCAGCAGGTGGGGGCGGTAGCGCCGCGCGCTGCGCAGGTAGTGCGCGCAGAACACCAGCTCGTCACCGGCCAACAGCGCCTGCGCGTTTGCGTCGGGAACCGCAGCCCACTCGAGCTCGACGAACAGCAGCAGCGTCTCGATCTCGGTCGCCTTCTCCTGGACGAGCTGGAGCAGCGCGCCACGGGCCGGCTCGGCGGTATCGGTCGCGAACCGCAACGAGGCGTAGGAGCCCGCCTTGCCGACGAGCTCGTATACGTCGGCAAGCTCGCGCATGGCCGCGGCCAGGGCCGGGCTGTCCAGTTCGCCGATCCGTCCGGCGTAGGCCTGCGCGAAGGCGGTCGCGCGCTCGCCGGCCGCGGCCAACTGACGCTGCACGCCGCCCTCGGTGTCACCATCGACGAGCGGCGCGAGATCCCATGCGGTCCCCAGCAGCTCAGGGTCTTGCAAAAGCTCGGCGGCGGTGGGCATGGCGCAACACATTAGCTAGGGTCGTGATGCCGATGGACGAAGCACTCCGTTCTCTGGTGCGACCCGTCCGCCTGATCGCCGCCGGGGGCACGATCGCCATGAGCGGCCCTCGGGCCGTGCCCGCACTGAATGCCGCCGGCCTGATCGAGGCTCTGCCCGAGCTGGCGCTGGTGCCGCGGCTGGCGGCCGAGAACGTGCTCTCGCTCCCCGGCCCGCAGATCTCGCTGGCGCAGGCTCTGACCCTGATCCTCCGGGCCGGCGCGGCGGCGAGCGGCGGAGAGGGGGTCGTGGTGACCACCGGGACCGACACACTCGAGGAGCTGGCGATGCTCGCTGCGCTCACCTACGGGGGCGAGGCGCCGATTGTCTTCACCGGCGCCAACCGGCCGGCCAGCCGTCCGGGCGCCGATGGTCCCGCCAACCTCCTCGACGCGGTCGCCGTGGCGGGCGCCGCGCAGGCCGCCGGTCTCGGCGTGCTGGCCGTCTTCGGCGGCGAGATCCACGCCGGCACGACCGTCCGCAAGGTCGACAGCACCGGTCCGGCCGCGTTCGGGTCGCCCACCGCCGGTCCGCTCGGCCGCGTGGTCCAGGGCCGCGTCTGGCTGCACGCCCGCCCGCTGCGGCCCGACCCGCTGGCCGTGGCCGCACTCGACGCTCGCGTGGCGATCGTGACTGCCACGCTCGGTGACGACGGGCAGATGCTGCGGGCCGCGATTGAGGCCGGCGACGGCGTGGTCGTCGTCGGGTTCGGGGCCGGCCATGTCACCCCGGGGATGCTCGCCGCGATCCGGATCGCGACCGTTCCCGTGCTGATCACCGGGCGGCCCGAGCGCGCCCAGATGCTCTTCTCCACCTACGGGTTCGAGGGCTCGGAGGCCGATCTGCGTGACGCCGGCGCGATCCCGGTGCCGTTTCTGTCGGCCGCCGCGGCGCGGATGGCGCTGCTCGCCTGCCTGGGCGCCGGCCTGACCGGTCCGGCGCTCGCGGCGGCACTCGGTCGTTGGGACGCGGGCGCGCTCGCCTCGCCGAACGGGCCGGCGCCATCTACATTCTCAGCAGCATGCGCGCATCTCGATTGCCGGGTCCGATCTCGCTGGTGGCGGCCGTCGCCGCGCTCGGGTTCGCGGTCGCGGGATGCGGGCAGGCGTCGGCCAACCGCACCCCTGACCTCGCCGGCGTCCCGCTCACCGCGGGTGCCCAGGTGCTCGCGTCGGTGCGCCGCTGCGACCGCGGGTCCAACGCCTACTGC
>JALYZB010000068.1 GCA_030945945.1 Actinomycetota bacterium
AGCTTGGGGCGGGTGCCTGCGCGGCTTGCCGGTCGGCTTCTCACCAGCCCCCTCGCCTTCGTGCTCGGCGGAGTGCTCGACACGGTGCGCTTCCTGACCGCCGTCGCCGGTGACCGGCGGCGTCGCCTGCGCGCGACCCCTACGATCGCGACCCGCGCCCACCCCACCGATGTCGACCCCCTTTGGGCGCCCTGACCGCCACCTCGCCGCCGCGATCGTCGCGATCGTCGTGATGGCGGCCCTGCTGGGTCCCGGCGAGGCCCTGGCCTCGCACCCCCAGGAGATGATCCTCCACGATGATCAGACGCCGGTCTACTCCTCGACCGACCAGATCATCGCCAACCTGCAGCGGCTCAAGGCGCTGGGCGACGTCGCCGGCGCCCCGCAGCCAGGGCTTCCGCAACACGAGCAATCCAACATCGGCGGCTGGTCACGGCCCAGTGGAACAAGCTCCACGGCCGTCCCGTCGAAGCCTCCCCGGCGATCTACCGGCGGATGGCCGACGCCGCACGGAGCGCGCTGGTGCGCACCGGCCACCGCAACGACACGATCCTGGTCGGGGAGACGGCGGCCTACGGCGACGGCCATCAGGGCTACGGGTCCAACCCGGATCCACTCGTGTTCATTCGCGCGCTGTCCTGCCTCGGCGCCCGCTACTCGCCGCGGCACGGTGCGGCCGCGACGCGGATCGGCTGCCCCGGTCTACGGCCGGACCGAGTCCGTTCGCTGAGCGCCGCGCGGCTCAGCGGCCCCGCCCGCCCCAGCTGAACGCGTCGGGGCTGGCCGCGCCCGCCTGCACCAGGTTGTCCAGCTCGCGCAGGGCCACAGGGAGCGTCGTCATGTCGTAACTGCCCGACGCCTTGACGTCAGCCAGAACCTGGTTCGCACGGGCGATCGCGGGCGCGTTGTCCTGCGTCCAGGCCGCGAGCGCGGGAGCGCTGCCCTGATCGGCGAGCTCGGTGAGCAGCACCTCGCGGCTCAACGCGCGATGCAGCCGGTAGAGGTCGTCGCGGAGCGCCGCCCGAGCCAGGGCCTGCCAGCGATCAGCGCGGGGGAGCTCGAGGATCCGGTCCCGCAGCCAGTCAATGCCCAGGCGCGCGCCGAGCTGGAAGTAGACGTCGCTGACCAGCTCAGGCTGCCGACCGCTGCCGGTCGCATCCTCGGTGATGTCGAACACCGACAGCAGCGCAGGCATGCTCGCCACCCGCCGGGCCAGGCCCAGCGGAACGCCCGCCTCGGCGAGCTCGTCACGACTGCCGGTGAAGGTCTCGCGGTCCTGGCCCTCGAGCACCTCGGGCAGCGCGGCGGCGAGCAGGCGGGCCCCGGGCCGAAACCGTTCGGTCGCCAGCTCGATGTCGAGCGCGCGGGGCTGCGCGCGGACCAGCCAGCGGGTGGCCCGCTCGACCAGCCGGCGGCCCGCGATCAGCATCGACAGCTGGGTCCCGGCCTCGATCCGGTTGTCCAGCGCCTGCACCTCGGCCCAGAAGTCACGCATCTCGAACACCTCCCGGGCGACCGCGTAGGCGCGGGCCAGCAAGGGGATCGCCGCCCCGGTCTCCTCCGAGAGCCGGAACGCGAAGGTGGTGCCGGCCCGGTCCACCAGCTGGTTGGCGACCATCGTCGCGATGATCTCGCGCCGCAGCCGGTGACCCCGCATCTCGGCGCGGTAGCGATCAGGAAGCGGAGCGGGGAAGTAGCGCTCGAGGTCGTGAGCGAGATACGGATCCTCGGGCAGATCTGAGTCCAGCAGTGCCTCGTAGAGGTGGATCTTGATCAACGCCATGAGCGTGGCCAGCTCGGGGGCGACGAGTCCGCGCCGGTCCGACCGGCGGGCGGCGATCTGCGCCTCGGTGGGCAGGGACTCCAGCTGGCGGAGCAGACCACCATGGGCCTCCAGGGCGCGGATCAGCCGTTCGTGTACGCCGCGCATGGACACGGCCTGCGCTGCGGCGATGCTCACCGCCTGCGTCTGCGTGTAGCTGGCGTGTAGGACCCGCTCGGAGACTGCCTCGGTCATCTCCTGTAGGAGCGCGTTGCGCTCGCTCTCGGTCATCTTCCCCGCGTCGACGAGCCCACCGAGCAGGATCTTGATGTTCACCTCGTGGTCGGAGCAGTTGACCCCGGCGGCGTTGTCGATCGCGTCGGTGTTGATCCGTCCGCCGTCCCCCCCCGGACCGCCTCCGAGCGCATACTCGATCCGGCCGCGCTGAGTGAAGCCGAGATTGCCGCCCTCGCCGACCACGCGGCAGCGCAGCGTGCCGGCGTCGACGCGGACACCGTCGTTGGCGCGGTCCCCCGCGTCGGCGTGGCTCTCGGTCGTGGACTTGACGTAGGTCCCGATCCCGCCGTTGAACAGCAGGTCGACCGGGGCACGGAGGATGGCCCGGATCAGCTCGTCGGGGGAGAGCCGCTCGGCCTCGATGCCCAGCGCGCTGCGGACCTCTGGGGTGAGCGGGATCGACTTCTTGGTCCGCGCGTGCACCCCACCGCCCTCGGAGATCATTGCCGGGTCGTAATCGCTCCAGGACGAGCGCTCCAGCGCGAATAGCCGGTGACGCTCGCCGTAGCTGAGCTCCGGGTCGGGGTCGGGGTCCAGGAACACGTGCTGATGGTTAAAGGCCGCGATCAGCCGTGTGTGCGTAGAGCAGAGCATCCCGTTGCCGAACACGTCCCCGGACATGTCCCCGATCGCCACGGCCGTGAAGTCCTGCGCCTGGATGTCGCCGCCGAGCTCACGGAAGTGACGCTTGACCGACTCCCACGCGCCCCGCGCGGTGATGCCCATCTGCTTGTGGTCATAGCCGTGCGACCCGCCGGAGGCAAAGGCGTCCCCGAGCCAGAACCCGTACTCGGCCGAGACCGCGTTGGCGATGTCCGAGAAGCTGGCGGTCCCCTTGTCGGCGGCGACGACCAGATACGGGTCGTCCTCGTCATAGCGCACCACCCGGTCAGGCGGGCTGACCCCGTCGGCGGTGTGGTTGTCAGTCAGGTCCAGCAGCCCGCGCAGGAAGATCTCGTAACACGCGATGCCCTCCTGCAGCGTCGCCTCGCGACCGTCGCCGGCCGGTGGCCGCTTGACCACGAAGCCGCCCTTGGAGCCGACCGGCACGATCAGTGCGTTCTTGACCATCTGGGCCTTCATCAGGCCGAGCACCTCGGTGCGGAAGTCCTCGCGCCGGTCCGACCACCTCAGGCCGCCCCGGGCGACCCGGCCACCGCGCAGGTGCACTCCTTCCACGCGGGGCGAGTAGACGAAGATCTCAAACCGCGGGCGAGGGAGGGGCACCAGCGCCAGGTCGGTCGGGTCAAGCTTGAACGAGAGGTGCGCCGGCGCACCGCCCTCGCTTGAGTGCCGAAAGTAATTGGTGCGCACGATCGCCTGCAGAACCGCGAGGAAGCTGCGTAGGATCCGGTCCTCGTCCAGGCTGGCCACGGCGTCGATCGCCGCCTCGAGCTCGTCCGACAGACGCTCAGCCAACTCCGGGTCGTGGCGCTCGGGATCGTGGCGGGCCCGGAACAGGCGCACGAGCAGCACCGCGATCGCCGGGTTGCCGACCAGGGTGCGCTCCATGTACGCCTCCGAGAACGCAAATGTCACCTGGCGCAGGTACCGGGCGATCGCGCGCACGACCGTGATCTCACGCCCGGTGAGCCCGGCAGCGAGGACGAGACCGTTGAAGCCGTCGTCCTCAAACTCACCAGCCCACACGCCCAGGAACGCGGCGGCAAAGGTCTCCCCGATCCGCTCAAGCGCCTCGATCCGACCGCCAAGGCCGAAGTCAAAGAGCCAGACCGGCGCCATGTCCCGCGGCGAGATCTCGTAGGGCCGTTCGTCGGAGACCTTGGCCCCGAGATGCTCGAACGTCGGCAGCACGTCAGAGAGCGCCACCGGGACCGCGGAGAGCAGCTTGCAGCGGATCTCACCGCCGTCGTGCGCGCCCGTGCGGTAGAGGGTGAGGATCGGGCGGCCGGTCCGGCCGAGCTCCTCGATCCGCTCGATATCGAGCAGTGCGCTGTTGGACCCCCAGTCCGCGCGGTAAGCGGCCGGGAACCCGCTGCCGTAGCGGCTGTGACGCTCGCCTCCCGCGGCCTCTCCGTGAGCGGTGACGAGGGCCGCGCGCAGATCATCTGACCAGTTCCGGGTCGCCCTGGCGATACGGGCCTCGATCGCGGCCACGTTCACGTCCTCGGGCACACCGTCGGGGCAGTGAACGACGTAGTTGACGCGCACGAGCACCGACTCGCTGATCTGCGGGCTCCAGTCGACCTGATCGCCGCCGAACGCGTCCGCGAGGATCCGCCCGGCCCGCTCGCGGTTCTCGGTGTTAAAGCGGTCCCGCGGCAGGCAGAGCACGCAGGCGGCGAATCGGTCCAGCTGATCGCGGCTGACGAACAGGCGAACGCGCTGGCGCTCCCCGAGGCCGAGAATGCCAATCGCCATCTCGAACAGCTCCTCGCCGGAGATCTGCACGAGCAGGTCCCGGGGCAGGGACTCGATGATGTCCATCAGTCCCTTGGCGTCGTGACTGTCGGGCGGAAACGCCGCTCGGGTCAGGATCCGGTCGACCTTCTCGCGCAGGATCGGGATCTCGCGAGGACTGGTCCGATAAGCGGTCGTCGTGTAGAGGCCGAGGAAGCGGCGCTCGCCGATCACCCTTCCGTCGGCCCCGAAACGGCGCACGCCGACGTAGTCGAGATCGACCGGCCGGTGCACGCTGGCGCGCGAGTTGGCCTTGGTCAAGACCAATGGGACGCGCGCCTGGGCGAGCGCTCGCCGCTTGCCCTCCAGGGGCTTGGACGGAGTCGACGCCGCTCCGCGCAGGATGCCCAGGCCCGAGCCGGGCAGCGCGTGGATCTCGTCATCGTCGACCTCATACTCCCGGTAGCCCAGGAAGGTGAAGTGATCCTCGCGCAACCACTCTAGGAACGCTCGCGCCTCGACGAGGTCGTGGCCGGAGCAGACCGCCGGAGCGCTGGCCAGCTCAGCGGCCAGCGCGGCTGCCCGGGCCCGCATCGCGGTCCAGTCCTCGACGGCGGCGCGAACCTCCTCGAGCACGAGCTCGACGCCGGCCTGCAGGACGGCAAGCCGGTCCGAGTCAGACTGGCGCGCCAGCTCGGCGTGGATGACGGACTCGATGACCATTCCGGGGGCGCTCGCGCCCCGGGGCAGCACCGAGATCAGCTCACCGGCCCCGTCACGCACCACGCGGATCACCGGGTGGATGATCAGCTCGATCGGATAGCCCTGCCGACTGAGCTCCATGGTCACCGAGTCGACCAGGAACGGCATGTCGTCGGAGATGATCTCGACCACCGTGTATGGCGACCCCCATCCGTCGCGTTCAGACTCCGGGTTGTAGACGCGGACGTTGGGCTCGCCGGTGGGCCGGACACGGCCGGTGCGCCAGTGCGCCACCAGGGCTCCGCACAGGTCCAGCGGGTTACGATCGCCGAGGTCGGCGGCGGGAACCCAGTGGTAGTACTGACGCACGAACTCGGTGTATGCGGCGGGTGACTCCCCCGGCATCCGCCGACCGACACATGCGCTCAGCTCATCGATCAGGTCGAGCTCGAGATCACCGGCCCTGACGGCCATCGGCGCGCATCAACTCCTCATCCTCGGTGGCTTGCAGCCGTCAAACCTACGCCTCCGCCGTATCCGGCGCATCGGAGGATGGGAAACTTGCGCGATGCTCCCACACTGGCCCACCGGCACGGTCGCGATCCTCGCCACCGATGATGGAACCCCCCACGCAATTCCCGTCTCGGCTGTGGTGCGCAGCGGCGATCGCCGTCTGCTGCTGGCGCTGGCCGTGCGCCGCGGGTCGCTGGCGCGCCTGCGCGCGCAGCCCCAGGTGGCCGTCGCGCTGATGGCGCCCGGCGTGGCGATCACCGC
>JALYZB010000084.1 GCA_030945945.1 Actinomycetota bacterium
CGCTTGGGCTCGGCGGCGATCGCGCGCGGGAGATCGCAATTTGGGGGCTTTGGTCTTCCGGGCGTTGCTTGCAGGTTTCAGGCGCACGTCAACGACGAGCGGGTTTGCGCCGGCGGGGAGCATCGAGAGGTGCTCCCGCCGGCGCCGATCCCGGTCTAATCCCAGTCAGCTGATGTGGCAGTTGCTGGGCTGCGGCTCGCTGCTCTTTCTCGGAGCGCCGTGCGGGAGAATCTGCACGGCGATCGTCTCTGCGGTCATGGTCCCGTTGTTGCGCAGCATGTGCACGTCGGTTCCTCCGACGTCGATGAATCCGCTCCCGGCCGAGTAGTCATGACCGGCGCACGTCGGGTCGTTGCCCGTGTAGTTCGTGATCGTTCCGGAGACGACCATGATCAGGCTAGGGCCGGGATGCGAGTGCCAGCCGGTGGTCGCTCCGGTTGCGAACTTGTTATCGACGGCGTAGACGTCGGACTGTCCGTGCGTCCTGATCATCGCTCGCCAAACGCCAGGGGGCATCGAGTTTGCGTGGACGTGGAACTGGTCGAAGGTGGACTGGCCGAGTGTCATCGTGACCGGGCCCGGTGGCAAGGTCGTTGCCGTTGTCGTTGCCATGACGTCGGTGGCATAGGATCCGCCACCAATAACTCCGGCAAGAAGAAGCGCGAACATCCATTTTGATTTCATGGCTTTTGGTGTTCCTTTCTGAACGGCCCTCGGCCTCCAAAGTGACGGCGTTGAGCCCTAGCAATGAGGACGATGGACAGCTGGCCGGGGTCTATGCCGCTGTCCGATTGCGACGCCGGGCGGCCGAGATGTCGACCGTGCGGCGAAGTTCGGGATCATGCGGTGGTGGTCGACCCCTGGGTCGCCCGTGGCTGTTGACGACGGCGGCCGGCCACGCGCGTTCCGCCGACGCCGATGAGCGCGAGGGACGCGGCGCCGGATCCGATGGCCACATATCCCCAGTCTGAGATGCCGCCGGAGGTTGTGTGGCTGGTCGCCGCGGGGACGTTCGACGAGTACGTCTGCGCCGGCCCGGCCGAGACGATGGAGCCCTGTTGGTTGAGGTTAAACGGCCTCGCTGCGGCCGGCGCGGCGACGCCGAGTGCGAGTGCGAGAGAGACAATGCCGGCGGTGCGACGGTGAACGACTGTGCAGGTCATGTGACTTCCTCCTAATCCGGGATCAGCTCGCTCGGGCGATCTGATCCGCTGTGATGATGGAGGAGATGATGCGCCGCCGCCTACCTCGAGACCATGGGCCTGAGGGAGTGAATGTCCTGCCGTGGAGGGAAGGATTTCCTTGCCGGCACGACAGGTTTGCGCCAGCTCTCTTGCCGCGTGGCAAGGATTCCATTGCCGGCCGGCGGCGCATTGCCCCCGATCGGGATATGGCAATGGCACGGCGCATCACAGATGATGGTCGGGTGACCATCAGGACACGATCGGACGCTAGGGCCGTTGGTTACGAGTCTTCGGGGCTTTGCAGCTGCGGCAGCGAGACCGCGCCGCGTCGCAGGGCCTCGTTGGCGAGCCTCGCACGGCGGTGCGAGTCACCGGACACGACACCGAACTTGTTGTACAGGTTGCCCAGGTGCTGCTTGACGGCAGCTTGGGTGATGACGAGCTCATCGGCGATCGTCCGCGTGGACGCCGGCTCCGTGAAAATGTCGCGTGCAAGCAGGGGCCGACAGAGCGCCAGGAGCACATCGCGCTCACGGGTGGTCAGCGACGGTGGGCCGTCCTCGGCCTCGGTCACTGCGCCGCTGGCCGTCCGCAGGTCGCGGAAGATCAGGCGTGTCTGCCCCATACGGATCTCGTCGCCGTGCCGCAACCGGCGAGAGGCCCAGATGCGCTCGCCGTTGACCCACGTGCCGTTGGACGAGCCGAGATCGGTCACGCACCACCCGGCCGGGAACCGCTCGAGGATCGCGTGCAGATGGCTGGCCGTTGGATCATCGGCCAGAGACACGTCGTTCTCGGGGGCGTTGCCGACGGTCGTACGGTCACCCTCCAGCGAGTGTCGCCAGCTGCGCACGCCGAACACCACCTCGACCTGGGGGCTCACGTGACAAGAGTAGGAGAATGTGGAGCGTATGTGTGAAAGGGGCAGAAGGTGCCGATGCTGATCAAGGAGCGATATGAGCTGCTCGAGACGCTGGGCGTGGGCGGGGAGGGGCATGTGGTCAAGGCGCTGGATCGCCAGCACGACCGATTCGTCGCCTTGAAGATCCGCTCGGTGCGGGACGGTCAGGAACGCGAAGAGCTGCTGAACGAGGCACGGATCCTGCTTGCCGTCCCTCCGCATCCGGCGCTTCCGCTGGTGCGGGAGGACTTCTTCGACGGCGAGGACTACGTGGTGGCGATGGACTGGGTCGACGGAACGGATCTGGCCACGCTGCTGCGGGATCGGGGTCGCCCGGGGCTGGCTGCATCGAGCGTGCTCGCGTATCTGGCCCAGGCGGCTGAGGCGCTGACGCACCTTCACTCACAGACTCCGGCGGTCATCCACGGCGACGTGAAGCCCGGCAACCTGATCTTGACGAGGGGCGGGCGGGTCAAGCTCGTCGATTTCGGGATGTCCTCGGCACCGAACGCACTACGCCGCCGCATCGGCACTCCTGGCTACCGAGCGCCCGAGCTCGCTTTGGATGGTGCGCCGTCTCGAGCTAGTGACGTCTTTGCCCTTGCGGCCACGGCGTTCGCGCTGCTGACCGGTTTCGCTCCGGCCGGCGTGCTGCCCCCGTGGGAGGGCATCGATCCGGCCCAGGCCGAGCAGCTGGAGGCCGGGATGCGCCTCGGAATGGCAACGGATCCGTCGCGTCGGTCGTCCACGCCCGGGGAGCTGATCGAACGTCTCCGCGCGGGCTGGGCTGAGTCAATGCCGACGGGCGTGATCACCTTCTGTCTCTCGGACATCGAGGGCTCCGCCGCAATGTGGGATACGGAGCCGGCCGCGATGGCGGAGGCGCTGGTGCGTCATGATGAACTGATTGCCGACTGCGTGACCGCGCACGGTGGGCGGTGGCTCAAGTCAACGGGCGAAGGCGATTCGACCGTGTCGGTCTTCGACTCGGCACCCCAGGCCGTCAAAGCAGCGCTCGCCGCAGCGCATGCGTTGTCGGCGGAAGCGTGGCCAGGCGGCCTTCGCGTCGTGGCCCGCTTTGGCATTCATACCGGTGAGGCGGAGCGCCGGGGAACGGACTACCTCGGCCCGTCGATCAACCTCGCTGCCCGGCTCCGCGGGCAGGCCGACGGTGGCCAGATCTTCCTTTCGGAGGTTACTGCGGGCCTGGTCGGCCGGCATCTGCCCGAGGGCTGCGCGCTCGTGGACCTTGGACCGCATCGTTTGCATGGACTCGCGGCAGCCGAGCGGATCTACGCGGTCAAGGGCCCCGGCGTCAGCGCGCCGTTCTCCGCCACCGAATGTCCGTACCGCGGTCTTCTCGCTTTCGAGCCCGGGGACCGCAACTATTTCTTCGGTCGCGAGGCAGTGGTCGAGGAGCTGATCGGGCGCTTGGCGCCGGGCAGGCTGTTGGCGGTGGTCGGTGCGTCCGGCAGCGGCAAGTCATCGGTGCTGCGCGCCGGCGTGCTCGGAGCGGTGCGCGCGGGCGAGGTGGCCGGCATCGAGCGGGTTCGTCTGTTGACCCCTGGCAGCTCAGAGCAGCTGGATGTCGAGGACGCCGCCGGCCAACTGGTTGTCGTGGACCAGTTCGAGGAGATCTTCCTGGTGGGGAGCGACGCGGATCGCCGGCAGGCGTTCATCGATGGTCTGCTCGCACTCCATTGCCGGGTTGCGGTCTCTGTGCGGGCGGACATGTACGGCAAGCTCGGCGGCCACCCGGCCCTCGCGCGCGCGGTTGCCGGCAACCAGGTACTGCTCGGCGCGATGACCGACGCCGAGCTCGAGCGAGCCGTAAAGGAGCCAGCGCGCCTGGCCGGTCTGCGGCTCGAGACCGGGCTCGTCGAATTGGTCCTGCGTGACGTGGCCGGCGAGCCCGGGGCATTACCGCTGCTCTCGCACGCTCTGCGCGCCACCTGGGAGCGGCGCGATGGTCGCACGCTGACGGTCGAGAGCTACCGGCAGAGCGGTGGCGTCGGGGCGGCGATTGCCCAAACCGCCGACAGTCTGTTCGGATCGCTGTCGCCGGAGCGGCGTCAGATGATGCGCAGCATGTTCCTGCGGCTCACCGAGCTGGGCGACGGAATCGCGGAATCGCGCCGGCGCGTGCGGATCGGGGAGCTGGTTCCGGAGGGGGTGTCGCCCGAGGTCATCGATGAACTGCTGGGGCGACTCGCCGAGGCGCGGCTGGTGACGCTCGGTGAGGGCACGGCCGAGGTCGCGCACGAGGTCCTGATCCGCGAGTGGCCGACGCTCCGGGGCTGGCTCGACGAGGACCGCGAGGGCCTCCGCCTGCACCGTCAGATCGGGGATGCCACCCGCCTGTGGGACGCCGGCGGCCGAGGGCCCGCGGATCTGTACCGTGGCACCCGGCTCGACGCCGCGGCCGACTGGGCGCAGACGCATCGTGGAGACCTCAACGCCAGCGAGCGCGCCTTCATCGACGCCAGCGTGGACGGGGCCGACCGGGCCCGCCGCCTCCAGTTGCGCACCAACCGCCGTCTCCGCGGGCTGCTGGCGGGAACCGTCATCCTGCTCGTCGTTGCGGTGCTCGCCGGCGTCCTGAGCTTCGTGCAGCGCGGTCACGCACAGGCCCAGGCGCTCACCTCTGACGCTGAACGGATCGGCGCGCAGGCGCTGACCGAACCGAACGTTGATCGGTCGCTGCTGCTCGCCGCGGCCGGTGTCAAGCTGCAGAACCGGTTGGAGACCCGCAGCGATCTGCTTGCTGATCTGCAGAAGAACCCAGCCCTGATCCGGCTGATCCGGCCGACCCGCAGCGAGATCACAGCGCTGCGGGTCAGTCCGGACGGACGGCTGCTCGCCGTGGCGGATGCGGCGGGAGCGGTGCATTTCATCGATCTGGCCAGCTGGAAACCGCGCGGCGCGGACGTGCGGCTCCGCAGCCCGGTCGCTGAGAGGGCGATGAGCTTCTCCCCGGACGGCCGTCGGCTGGTGGTGGTGAGGGTGGGTGTTGGGCGTTCGGAGCTGGATGTGATCGACGTGATCGCGCGCCAGGCGCGGCGCATCCAGGCATGGCGCGGTCCCGCTCCCCAGGCTCCGATCGGTTTCGAGGCCGTCGCGTACTCGCCCGACGGCACACACATCGCCATGACGAGGGTGACCGAGCCCGGGTTCAGCGGCCCGACCGCTGTGCGACTCTTCCTACTCGACGCGGCCAGTGGACGAACCCGCTGGCAGCGCCGCTACCCACTGCGCCGCGGCCAGGGCGACGCGCACATTACGTTCACACCGACCGGCGCGCTCCTGACGTCCGCCCAGCAGGGCGCCACGATCCTGTGGGACCCACGCTCCGGCCGGATCCTCCGCCGATTCCCACTCGGCGGACTGCCCGCGATCGCCTCGAACGGCCGTCACGTCGCTCTCGCCCAGAACAGCCCGTTTGTCGGGACGCCAAGCTCATCGGTTGCGGTGCTCGACCTGCGTACCGGCAGCCACCATACCCTGCCCGCCAACCTGCCGGACGCCTGGATTCGAAGCCTCGCGTTCACTCCCGACGGCGCACAGCTCGTCGGCGCCTCGCAGGATGGCGTGCACGTCTGGGACCTGGCCTCAGGCGCGATCGCCGAGACCTATGTCGCCCAGGCCGGCCCGCGCTCGCTCGCGACGCTGGACCCGAGCGGACGCACCGTCATCTCCGGCCAGCAGGACGGCAGCATCGCCGCCTTTGACCTCTCCGGCGGCCGGCGCCTCGGCCGCGCGTTTCGCTGGAACAAGCCCATGCAGGCCTGTGGCTTCACGCCCTGCTTCGCCGTCAACCGGCAGTCCGAGCTGATGGCCACCGACCAGGGCGACGGATCGGTCGCGATCATCGACCTGCGCACGCTGCGGCTGGTGCGGACACTGCCCGCCCGAAACGGTGCCACCTCGGCCGCTATCACCTTCCTCCCGGATGGCCGCACGCTCGTCACGGGCGGCACCAACCGGCTGGTCACCCTGTGGGACCTGAGCACCGGCCGCGTCACCCGCACGCTGCGCTTCACAGACCCGGTGTGGTGGACGGCCGCCAGCCCCGACGGCAAGCTACTCGCCGTCCAGACCCAGGCCGCGGGCAATCCTTACACCCGTGTCGAGGTGGTGCAGATCGCCACCGGCAAGGTGCTCCAGACCCGCACCGTCCGCCACGGCCCGAACGGGGTGGCGTTCACTCGCGACGGACGTGAGCTCGTCGCGCTCGGCTGCTGTTGGTCCGGCTCGGGATCAACGTTGGTCGCGTGGGACACCCGCGCAGGCCGTCAGCTCTTCAGCCACAGCGGTGACTTGAACGCCGCGGCATTCGATCTCTCACCGAACTCGCGGCTCCTCGGCGTCGGGACAGGAGACGGAAAACTCCTACTACTCGACGCGCGCACCGGCAGGCAGACTGCGGCGCCCATTCAGGTGACGGCTGGCATCATCTCGCAAGTTTCATTCTCGCCCGATGGACACAGCTTCGCGGTTGCTTCCAACGATCACACCGCCAGCCTCTGGGACCTTCGCTCTCACAAGCGCCTGGGCAATACGTTTGGCCCGTTTCGCGGGACGGTGCCTGCCGTGTCGTTCGAGCCCAACGGCCGGCTCCTGATCGACCTGCTGGCAAACGCGGTCGAGTGGCCGACAGACGTGCGGACCTGGGAGCGCTACGCATGCCGAGCCGCCGGGCGCGACCTCACCCGCGCAGAATGGCACGACCTCACGCCCAACCGTGCCTACCACCCCGTCTGCCCTACGTAGACAGCGCAGCGGCTGCCCGCGTTTCGCCGAGTTGCCCTGCCGCAGGGCGTGAAAAGTCCCAGGAGCCGAGCAACGCGTGCTCTGGCCTTATAACAGTGGGGGCGGTTTGCTGCCGGCCGCTGAGCGGTTGGCCGTAGCCATCCCGCGCGCCGCGCGCCTCCGTCGCAACGAGCGTTAGCGAGTGAGACGACATGATGGCTGCCTCGCGCAGCGAGCGGCAGTCTGGTCGAGACTGCCCAGTTGGCGAGAGGCTGTTTCGTAAATGCGGCGAGCGGGGTCTCGGTGCTGCCGCGATCACTGAGAACCAGGGCGGCGGCTGGCCGTGCCCGTCTAATCAGGCGGGCCGGACTTGGTGGGTGTGGAGTTTGAGCAGGTTGTGGGTGGCCATGACCAGGCGCCACTCGGCTCTGCAGGCGGCTAACCCGCGTCGGGTGAACCGGTCGATGCGGCGGTTGTGCTTGACCTGTCCGAACACCGGCTCGATCATCGATTTGCGCTTCTTGTAAAGCGCGCGACCTTCGTCGGTGTCGAGCACCTCGCGCATCTCGATGTAGTGCTGCTGCTTGACCCGGGTCTTGCCCGGCGTCTTTCGTCGGCGGTTGTCCGGCGCCACCAACGTCCGGATCCCGCGACCGGTCAGGGTTTGGATCTGCTCGGTGT
>JALYZB010000150.1 GCA_030945945.1 Actinomycetota bacterium
CCCCCACCGCCGGCTGATCGCCGGCGGGACGCCATGAGTACGGGCGGCGATGAACGGCTGGTCGCTGCCCGTGCGCCACGCTTGGGCGGGCCCGCGGCCGTCGGATTGCGCGAGTCGCCGGTCGTGACCGCCTCGACCCAGGCCGAGGGTCAGCTGACCGCGGCCCGGGACGCACCGGTCGGCGGCCAGGCCGTGCTCGAGGGCGTGATGATGCGCGGCGTCGCCCACTGGGCGGTCGCGGTCCGCACGCCGGCGCCCGAGGCGGCCCCGAAGGGCACGCTGGGCGAGATCGAGGTCCGCGACTTCCCGCTCGTTCCCTGGTCGCGCAAGCCTCGCGCCTACCGGCTGCCGGTGATCCGGGGTGTGGTGGCGCTGGGCGAGTCGCTGGGCATCGGCCTGCGCGCCCTGGGCATCTCGGCCAACGCCCAGCTGCCACCCGGCGAGGCCGGGGAGGCCGGTGATCAGGAGATCTCGGGTGCCGCATGGACCGGGACCGTGCTCGTCTCGGTCGTGTTCGCGATCGGCCTGTTCTTCGTCGTGCCGGTCGGGCTGACCAGCCTGATCAAGGGCCAGCTCGGCTCCTCGGTGCTGTTCTGGGTTGTTGAGGGGGTGCTGCGGACCAGCATCTTCCTCGGCTACCTCGTGCTGCTCTCCAAGATCCGGGACCTGCGCCGGGTGTTCGAGTACCACGGCGCCGAGCACAAAGTGATCTCCTGCTACGAGGCCGGGGAGGAGCTGTCCCCCGCCGGCGCCCAGCGCTACTCGCGCCTGCATCCCCGCTGCGGGACGAGCTTTTTGCTGATCGTGATGATCATGGCCATCTTCGTGTTCGCCCCCGTCGGACTGCCGGCGTGGTGGATCCTCGTGTTGACGCGGATCCTCGGCGTGCCGCTGATCGCCGGGCTGTCGTTCGAGGTCATCAAGTGGGCCGGGCGAAACCGGGCCCGACCCTGGGTCCAAACGATCATGTACCCCGGACTGCAGCTCCAGCGCCTGACCACCCGCGACCCCGATCTCGATCAGCTCGCGGTGTCGATTGCCGCGCTGCAGGCGGTGCTTGCGCTCGAGACCCCCGGAGCCAGCGCCGAGGACCTGATGGGCCTCGAAGTCGTCGCCTGAGGGCTCCCGAGCGGCGTTGGCCCGCCCCCGGCGGCGTCAGGTGCGCGTGGCGCGGCGTTTTTGTCGCCGGAACATTCGGGTAGCTCTGACTCAGGTTCCACCGACCAAGGAGAACGCCATGTCTGATGGAAATGTCGACGACGCCAAGGGCCGCGTCAAGGAAGCGGCCGGCGACCTCACCGGTGACCAGAGCCTGAAGAACGAGGGCAAGGTCGACAAGGCCAGCGGCAAGGTCAAGGACGCGGTGGGTGACACCGCCGACAAGGTCAAGGACGCCGTCAACCCCAAGCACTGAAGGTCGGGCGGGGCCGGCTGCGGCCGACCCCGCCGACCGCCGTCCCGCTGGGCCGCCCCAGACCCCGGCGGGTTCATAGACTCGCTGGCATGATCGACGATCTCGTGGACCAGATCGAGCGGCGTTTCTCGGCGCTGGAGGGAGAGCTCGCTGATCCCACGGTGATCGGCGACCGCGAGCGGTTCACGACGGCCAGCCGCGCCTACCGGGAGCTCGAACCGGCCGCCAAGCTGGCCGGCGAGTACCGGCTCGCCGCCGACGACGCGGAGGGCGCTCGTGAGCTGCTCGCCGAGGGCGAGGACGCGGAGCTGCGCGCCCTGCTGGACAGCTCGCGCGAGCGCGTGGGCGCGCTGGAGGAGGAGATCCGCCTGGCCATGGTGGAGCGCGATCCCAACGACGACAAGAACGTGATCGTCGAGATCCGGCCCGGCGCGGGCGGCGACGAGGCCGCCATCTGGGCCGGGGACCTGTACCGCATGCTCACGCGCTACGCGGAGCACCGTAGCTTCAAGATCGAGCCGCTGTCGACCGGAGACGGTGACTTCACCTTCGCCGTCAAGGGCGACGGCGCTTACTCCGTGTTCAAGTTCGAGGGCGGCACCCACCGCGTTCAGCGCGTGCCCGAGACCGAGTCCCAGGGTCGGGTCCACACCTCGACGGCGACTGTGGCGGTGCTGCCCGAGGCCGAGGAGGTCGAGGTCGGACTCGACGACAACGATCTGCAGATCGACGTCTACCGCAGCTCGGGCCCGGGCGGGCAGTCGGTCAACACGACCGACTCCGCGGTCCGGATCACCCACCGGCCGACCGGGATCGTGGTGTCCATGCAGGACGAGAAGTCTCAGCTGCAGAACCGCGAACGGGCGATGCGCGTGCTGCGCGCGCGGCTGTACGAACGGGCGCTGGCCGAGCAGCAGGCCGTTCTCGCCGCCTCACGTCAATCGCAGGTCGGCACCGGCGACCGGGCCGAGAAGATCCGCACCTACAACTACGGCGAGAAGCGCGTCAAGGACCACCGCATCAACCTGCTCGTACACAACCTCGACGCGATCCTGATGGGCGAGCTTGACGAGCTGACCGCCGCCCTTCAGGACGACGAGAAGCGTCGGCGGTTGAGCGTGCCCCGCTCGGCATCCGACCTCGCCTGATGG
>JALYZB010000179.1 GCA_030945945.1 Actinomycetota bacterium
CCGGCCATGATCGCGCGCTCGACCGGGGCGGCGCCGCGCCAGCGGGGCAACAACGACGGGTGGACGTTGAGCAGCTCGTGGTCGGAGAGCAGCGGCTCGCGGATCAGGGCTCCGAACGCGCACACGCACACCGCGTCGGGCGCGGCGGCGGTGATCTGCGCCCGGGCGCCCTCGTCGTTGACGTTCTCGGGTTGGGCGAGCTCCAGGTCCAGCTCCCGGGCGGTGTCGGCGACGGGCGGGGCAGCCAGGCGCCGTCCGCGACCACGGGGCCGATCGGGGCGAGTCACCACGAGCGCGGGCCGGTGCGGGGAGGCCGCGAGCGCGCGCAGGATCCCAGCCGCGAACGCGGAGGTGCCCAGGTAGACGGTGCGCATGAGAGAGGCGGCCCGGCCGCGATCAGTCCAGGAGCGCTTCGCGCAGCGCCCGCATGGCCTCCTTGCGCTGCCCGCGCGAGATCCGGTCAAACACGAGCTTTCCGTCGAGGTGGTCCATCTCGTGCTGGATCACCCGGGCCTCCAGGCCCGAGGCCTCGACCGTGATCGGCTCGCCGTACTCGTCCTGGGCGCGGACGCGGACGAACACGGCGCGGTCGACGTCGACGTGGACGCCGGGCAGGCTCAGGCACCCCTCTTCGAGGGTCTCCTCCTCGTCTCCGCTCCATTCCATCTCGGGATTGACCAGGGCCGCGACCGGTGCCTGCTGCTGCACGCGGTAGACGAGCACCCGGTTGAGCACGCCGACCTGGTTGGCGGCGAGACCGACGCCGAGCGCGTCGACCATCAGCTCGCTCATCCGCCGGACCTCGTCGCGCAGCGCATCGTCAAAGCGCTCGACGGTGCGGGCCTTGGTCTTGAGCACCGGATCCCCGTATTTGCGCACATGCGCGAGGGCCGCCGAGCGCCGTGCGGCGACCTCGGGATCGAGCTCGGGCTCGCCGTCCTGATCCTCGTCGAGCTCCTCGACGTCGTCAAACGACTCGAGTTCGTCGGGCTTCTGCTGAGCTTGACTGGTTTCGGGGGCCATCGCGTCCTGAAGTTTAGAGAGGCAACGTCCCGCGCTCACTGAGGATCGACGTCGACGCTGACGTTGATGCCCTTGCGGGCCGCCGCCGGGGCCAGCTCGTCAACGGCCTGCCCGGCCGCCGCGATCGCCGCCGCGCGGGCTGGCGCCTTGAGGACCAGCTGGCTGCGCGCGCGGCCCCGCAGCCGAAACAGGGGGGCGGGCCCGAGGACCGCAGCGCCGCACGCCGCCAGCCGGGCGGCGATCGCCTCGGCAGTCTCTCGGGCTGGTGCCTCGTCGACCGCCGAGCAGACGATCCGGATCAGTGACGAGAATGGCGGATAGCTCAGGATCTCCCGGCGGCGCAGCTCGTCGGTGACGAAGCCGTCTGCGTTGTGGTGAACGGCGAAGCCGATCGCACGCGCGTCGGGGGCGAGCGTCTGCACGAGCACACGCCCCTCCACCGGGCCGCGGCCGGTGCGTCCCGCGAGCTGGGTAATCAGGGCGAAGGTCCGCTCCTCGGCCCGGAAGTCCGGGAAGCGCAGCGTCTGATCGGCGTCGAGCACCACCCCGAGCGATACATCGGGGAAGTCGTGGCCCTTGGCCACCATCTGGGTGCCGACGAGCACCCCGGCCGGGGCCTGGGCGAACTGCTGCAAGGTCCCCGCGCGACGCTCCAGGGTCGACGCATCGGCGTCGAGCCGGAAGACCGGGAAGCCGTCAGCACCCAGCGCCGTCCGCAGCTCGTGCTCGATGCGCTCGGTGCCGGCGCCGTGGCGGGCGACGGTGACCGATCCACAGCTGACACAGCGCTGCGGGACGGCCGCTCGATGGCCGCAGTGGTGGCAGGCCATGAAGTCGCCCTGGCGGTGCAGGACGAGCGCCACCTCGCAGTCGGGGCAGAACCAGACCTTTCCGCAGGATCGGCAGGACAGGAAGTTCGACCAGCCCCGGCGGTTGAGCAGGACGATCGCCTTGCCGTCCGCCCGGCGCAGATCGGCCAGCGCCATCCGCGTCTCGGGGTGCAGGGGCTCCCGCGCCCGGCGCATGTCGAGCACCTGCACCTGGGGCATCGGGCGGCCATCGACCCGGCGCGGCAGCCGAAGACGGGTCATCTGGCGCATGCTCTCGGGCCGGGGGGTCGCGCTGCCGGCCAGCAGCAGCGCCCCACTCTGGCGGGCGCGCTGGGCCGCGACACCTCGCGCGTCATAGCGGGGATCGCCCTCGTGCTTGTAAGAGCTCTCGTGCTCCTCGTCGATGATGATCAGGCCGAGGTCGGCGACCGGCGCGAACACCGCCGAACGCGGGCCGACGCAGACCCGCGCGCTGCCGTCACGCAGCCGCAGCCACTCGTCATGGCGTTCACCGGCACCCAGCGCCGAGTGCAGGACCGCCACCACGTCGCCGAAACGCGCCTGGAAGCGCCACAGGACCTGCGGGGTCAGCGCGATCTCGGGCACGAGCACGATCGCCGAGCGACCGGCCTGCAGCGCCGCCGCGACGGCCTGGAGGTAGATCTCGGTCTTGCCCGAGCCGGTGACGCCGTGCAGCAGCAGCGGGTCCGAAGACGCGCCGGTCGTGCCACCGGTCCCCGGCAAGGCGGCAAGGATCGTCCGCAGCACCTTGGTCTGGTCCTCGGTCAGCGTCGGCGCGTCGGCATCGGCGGCCCCGAGCGGGCGCGCGACGGGCCGCCGCGGCCGAATCCGGTTCTCCAGCGCGACCAGACCGCGGCCCTGCAGACGGCGCAGTGCCGGCGTGCCGAGCTGCGCGGCCAGGCTGGGCCCCAGCTCGCGCAGCGTCTGCAGCACCTCGCGCTGCCCGGCAGTGAGCACGGCGTCGGGGTCGGACGCCGCCCGTTCCCCGGCCCCGGTCAGCTCGGCGGTCAGTGACCGGCGGGCGCGCACCCCCTCGGCGGTGCCGGGCGCGAGCACCAGCGATAGTGCTCGCGCCGGCGTCGAGCAGTACTCGCGCGCCATCCACTCCGCGAGGGCGACGAGCTCGGCGGGGATCGAGGCGGCGAGCACCTCGTCGGGACGGGCCAGGCGATCGTCGGCCAGCTCGGACGCGGCGGCCAGCGCGACGACCACCCCGAGCGACCGCCGGCCGCCGAACGGCACCCGGAGCACCGACCCCACGGTGACCTCGGCCTGCTCCGGCGAGAGCGCATAGTCAAACGGTCCGCGGACGGCGCGGGTGCGGGTCAGCGGCTGGACGCGGGCGATCACGGGGGTCTCGAATTTAGTGGGCGCGTCCGGAAGTCGTGCGGCACCGGAGAGTGGTCATCGGCGGATGCGCAGCCAGGACGCAGGATCCGACGCGCAGCGCGCTGCGCGAGGACCCCGCTGCGCGCCGCCGGGCGCCGCTCGAATGCCGCAGGACTTATGGACGGGTCCACCAGAGCCCGGTGGGGATGCCTCCCACCCCCCTGGCCACCGTCCGGGCCGGTTCCCCGCCGGCCCGGAGTCATCTACCCTGCCCGCGTGGACCCCGAGCCCGGCGAGATCGTCCTCTTCGACGGCCATCCCTCGTGGTTGTCGCTCTCAGGGCTGTTGGGCCGGGGCCTGCTGCTGGCGGTCGCGGCCGGGGTGCTGGCCGGGCTGATCACCGTGATCAGCGCCGGGCATGTCCAGGTCGGCTGGGTGATCGTCGGTGTCGCCGTGGTGTTCGTGGCGCTGTTCGCCCGCGCGCAGCTGCGCCGGCTGCAGACCACGTACGCGATTACCAACCGGCGGCTGACGATCGAGACCGGCATCCTCGCGCGGGACCTGCACCAGACCCGCCTGGAGCGCGTCCTGAACGTCAACGCGACGCAGTCGCTCGGTGAGCGCATCCTGCACGTCGGGACGGTGACCTTCGACACCGCCGGCGAGGCCGAGTTCGACTTCGCGTTTCGGGGCGTCGAAAACCCCCGCAAGATCGTGCGCACCGTCGACCGGGCGCTGCAGCAGCTGCGCGGCGGCGACCCGCTGGCCTCCAGCGGGGTCTGACGCCTCCGGTCGCCGGGGTCTGACGAGGTGCTCTGCGGGCGTCCCGGGACATCCGGGCCGGTTGGCCGCCAAACGGTGCGTAGATCGAACCAGATGACTGCCAACCGGTGCGGGCCGGGCCAACCGGTGCGGGCCGGGCTCGCGGTCGGGCCGGGCTCGCGGTCGGGCTGGGCTCGCGGTCGGGCCGGGCTCGCGGTCGCGGGGCGGTGGTC
>JALYZB010000230.1 GCA_030945945.1 Actinomycetota bacterium
GTCGCCCGGCGAGCAGCTGCGCGGTCAGACGCCGCGCATGGACCCCGCTCACGCCCGGGCGGCGGCCAGCTGCCCGCAGGCGGCATCGATGTCGCGGCCGCGGGTCAGGCGGACGGTGGCTGCGATCCCCCGGGACTCCAGCTCGGCCCGGAAGGCCTCGATCGCCCGCGGCCCCGAGCCGTCATACGGCGAGCCGGTGGGGTTGTAGGGGATCAGGTTGACCTTGAAGATCCGGGGGTCGAGCACATCGGCGAGCTGGCGGGCCTGACCGACGGAGTCATTGACCCCGGCCAGCATCACGTACTCGACGAACACCATCCGCCGCTTGCGCTCATAGAACCGACGGCAGGCGGTGAGCACGTCGGCGAGCGGATAGCGGTCGTTGACTGGCATCAGCTGTGAGCGCAGCGCCTCGTCGGCGGCGTGCAGCGAGAGTGCGAGCCGGATCGGCAGCGGCTGCTCAGTGAGCTGGTCGATCCCCGGGATCCAGCCGACGGTCGAGATCGCCGTGTGCCGGGCCGAGATACCGAGCTCGGGCAGCCGTCCGCACGCCTCGAGCACCGCGTCGAGATTCATCATCGGCTCGCCCATGCCCATAAACACCGCGTGGTCGACGCACTGAGTCCGACGGAAGTGCAGCGCCTGATCAAGGATCTCCGAAGCCGTGAGGTTGCGTCCGAAGCGCATCTGCCCGGTAGCGCAGAACGTGCAGGTCAGCGGGCAGCCCGACTGCGAGGACAGGCACAGTGAACGCCGGCCGTCGCGGTAGCTCATCATCACCGCCTCCAGCGGGCGGCCGTCGGCGGTGTCCATCAGCGCCTTGACGGTGCCGTCGCTCGCCTGGGCCTGGTGGCGGACGGTGAGGCTCGAGAACGGGACGCGCTGATTCAGCGCGGCCCGCAGGTCCAGCGGCAGATCGGTCATTGCGTCGTAACTGTCGACGCCCTCCGCGGTCCAGCGCCAGACCTGCCGGGTGCGGTAGGCGGGCTGGTGCAGCTCAGCCACGGTGCGCTGTAGCAACTCGAGGTCCATCCCTCTAGGATGACAGCGCCTCGCCGGTCCGCCCTTTGGCGAGCCCGCAACCGCGGGCACCTCCTAAGGTCACCGTCATGCGCCTGGCAAAGTTTCTGGCCGGGGCGGGCGTCGCCAGCCGCCGCGCCGCCGAAGAGATCGTCCGTGCCGGCCGGGTCACCGTGGACGGCGCCGAGGTGCTCGATCCCGCCCGGGGCGTCACCGAGGCCAACACGATCACCGTCGACGACCGTCCGGTCACGACCGAGTCTGACCACGTCGTGTATGCGATCAACAAGCCGGCGGGGGTCGTGTCTACGGCCAGCGACCCTCAGGGCCGGCCGACGATCATTTCGCTCGTCCGTTCGCCGCTGCGCCTGTACCCGGTCGGCCGCCTGGACATCGACACCACCGGCCTGATCCTGGTCACCAACGACGGCGCGCTCGCCCATCGGCTGCTGCACCCGAGCTTCGAGGTCGCCCGCACGTACCGCGCACGAGTGTGGAAGGCGCCGATCTCGCAGTCCGCGATCACAGCGCTGCGCCTCGGCGTCAGACTCGACGACGGACTCACGCTGCCCGCCGAAGTCCGGCGACTGGCGCCGGATCGGCTCGAGATCACGCTGCACGAGGGGCGCAAGCGACAGGTCAAGCGGATGTGCGAGCACGTCGGCCATCGCGTGCGTAGTCTCGAACGGGTCGCGTTCGGGCCGCTGGTCCTCGGAACGCTGGCCCCGGGGACCAGCCGCCGGCTCTCAACCGCCGAGGTCCGGGCGCTCACCCAGCCCGTCAGCCGGGCGCCGGCCGGCGGTGCGAGGACCTCGTCGCGGCCGACGCGTGGCCGCAAGCCGGCCGCCAGGCCGCACCGCCGTTCAGCGACCTGACGGCTGCCGACAATGATCGTCACCTGCCTCCTCGCGAGCCCTAACGTGATCGCAACCCCACTCCGGAGCGGCATAGGTCGGCAAACGTCACTATTCACGCTGCGATGCTGAGGGACCCCCAACCCGCCGACTCCGGGCCTGTCGTGCTGAGCGCCGGGCCGGCCGCGATGCCCGCCGGCGCCCAGCAACGGTTCGGCCTCACCGGGCTGCATTGGCCGGCACTGCCGCGCCCGCGGGTCCGTCTCGGCACCCGCTCGGGCCGCGCGGCTGTGGCGCTGCTGCTGCTGGCGACTCTGGGCGTCGTCCTGGTCGCCGCCGCGGGTCCCTCGGTGCTCGTGCCCCGCAGCACGATCACCTATCCGAGCTGGATGGCGGGTCCGCTGAACTCGCTGATCCCGCTGCCCAGCCACAACCCCAGGACGATCGGGATCGCCTACACGATCGTGCTCGTCCTCATGTTCGTGGCCTACGCGGTGGTGCTCAGTGCAGCGAACACACTCAGCGTCCGGGTGGTCCTGGTGACGATCGGCGCGCTCGAGCTGATCCTGCTGATGAGCCCGCCGCTGCAGCTCAACGACGTCTTTAACTATCTCGGCTACGCACGGCTCGGGGCCCTTCACCACCTCAACCCATACACGCACGTGATCAAGCAGGAGTTCTTCGATCCCGTGTACCGCTTCTCGAGCTGGCACAACCTGCGCAGCCCGTACGGATCGCTGTTCAGCGCGCTCACCTACCCGCTGGCCTTTTTCTCGCT
>JALYZB010000252.1 GCA_030945945.1 Actinomycetota bacterium
GAGCAAGAGACGGGTTCAGCGTGCGGTTCTCCCGAGACTGGTCAGGGCTGGGTCAGTTCGACTAGCGCCGTCGCCCCGTGGTGGACGGTGCTCACATGCGGTGACACGACCCCGACTGGCAGATCCCGCAGCTAACGTAGGTCGGGTGAGAACTCGTGCGGTTCGGTCCTGCCGAAGGTCTAACGTTCGGCAGGATGACCGATCAAGATCATGTCACTCATATGTCAGTCAGGACGGCGCGGCATTGCCGGTCAGGATGCGACACGGGAACGCACGAAATCCTGTGATTGCGCGGATGTGGTGACCTCAGGCGGCACGAGCCAGCACCAAATGTGACTGATCAACCGCGCTGGCAGTGTGGGGGTCAGGGGTTCGAGTCCCCTCAGCTCCACCCGACGAAACCCTTATAGAATAAGGGGTATCGCGTTCGCCGGCGCGTTGCCTGAGCCCGTATGTCATCGAAATGTCAGTGCATTCTGGGTGTGTGGCGTGGCCGGGGTTCAAGTCCGCGAAGCCCGACGGTGCGATGGCACCCTCAGCTCAAGCTTCGAGGTACCGAGATCACGGGCCTGCGTCGATCAGCGCGCCAATTCCACAAGATCATGAACCCGTACGCGGACCTTGACCTCAGGCGCGGCACGTCGCGATCCGCCGCGCACCTTTCGCGCCCCGGCGGGGAGGGCCCTTTCTGGGCTGGTTCGCATCGCTTGCTCGGAGCCAGGCACGAGTCGGGTCGAGGAGAGTCGACCACGTGGTCCAACACCGGGAACCCGGTTGCGGTCTTGCCATTTGGCTCGGTCGTCGTCCGGAAGGTGGAGCCGTCGCCGTTCGCGGGTTGCCCGCTTCTGCGCCATCCACGTGGTGCAGCTGGTATGAAAAGCCCTGTGTCAAGCCGCCAGATGTTGATCTTGGATGAGGCGTTGGAGTGCGCTGTGGCGTTCGGGGTCGTAGGCGAGGCCGTCTTGCCAGCAGCGCCAGATGATGTGGAGCCAGGCTCGGGCGAGGATGCGCACGGCGTGCGGGTGGTCGTGGCCGCGGTCGATCGCGCGTTGGTAGAGGTCGTTGGCCCAGGGGTTTGCTCGTCGGGAATCGCCGGCGAAGTCGCAGACGGCGTCGCGGAGTTGTTTGTCGCAGGCCCAGCGGAAGCCCACGGCTCGGATCTTGCCGGATTGGCGGGTGGACGGGGCGACGCCGGCCAGGCAGCGCAGCGATTCGGGAGTGGGGAAGCGGGCTCGGCAGTCGCCGATCTCGGCGAGCAGCCGGGCGGCGCGCACGCGTCCGGCCCGGGGCAGGCTGGTGAAGATGTGTGCGTCGGCGTGCGTGGTGAGTTGGGTGCCGATCTCGCCGGCGAGGGTCTTGATCTGCTCGAGCAGGCTGGCGAGGGTGTTGACGTAGGCGCGGGTGATCGCGGCGTTGCTGGCCGCGCCGGCGCCGGTGCTGCCGCGGGGTGCTGCGATCAGTCGGGCGTGCAGAACCGCCGGGTCGCTGCGCCCGCAGTAGCCCTGCTTGGACCGGCCGCGCTGGCCCACCCGGTCGCCGAGATAGCCGGCGTCGCGACCGCAATTGCCGGTGATCACTACACCGGCGCGCCAGGGGTCCTTGTGCTCGCGAGTTGTTAACCAGTCGTTAACTGATCGCTGGAAGTGGGGTGGAACATGCGCTGGGCCGGGGGTGGGTGCGGGTGGCTGCTGGTCAGCGGTGGTGTTGTTCGCCGGTGCCTTTTCGGCGTTGGTGGTCTGCGTTTCTTACTCGGCGTTTTTCTTCGTCGTCCAGTTTGCGGGTGTCGCGCAGCTCGGCGAAGGGCTCGACGTCGGCGGGCATGCCGGCGAGGATGGCGCGTTCGCGTTGGGTTTCGGCGTCGAATTCGAGACCGAGCAGGATCGCGATGTTGGAGATCCACAACCAGACGAGGAAGATGATCACCGTGGCGAGCGTCCCGTAGGTCTTGTTGTAGGAGCCGAAGAACGATACGTAGAGGGCGAACAGCCCCGACGCGATCAGCCAGATGACGACGGCGATCACGCCGCCGGGGGTGATCCAGCGAAATTTGGGCTGTTTGACGTTCGGGCTGACTTTGTAGAGCAGGGAGAACATCAGGCTCACGATGATGAGCAGCACCGGCCATTTGGCGATGTTCCAGACGGTGAGCAGGGTGGTGCCTATGCCGAAGGCCTTGCCGAGCTGAGTGGCGACCGAGCCGGTGGCGATCACGATCACCGCACTGATCACCAGCATGATCACCAGAGCGAGGGTGGTGAGCAACCGGATCGGGGCGGTCTTCCAGATCGGACGTCCCTCGTCCACCTCATAGATCGCGTTGGAGGCGCGCATGAACGCGGCCACGTAGCCCGAGGCTGACCACAGCGCTACAGCCAGACCGGTGATTGCGGCGATGCCGGCGGCTCCGGTTTTTCCCTGCACCTGGGCTACGACGGAGCGTAGGAAACTGCTGACCCCGCCGGGCGCGGCGTGCGCGAGGTTGTTGAGGACCTGCTGGGCCGTCGTCTTGCCCAGCAGGCCCATCACGGAGACGAGCGCGAGCACGGCCGGGAACAGGGCGAGCACCCCGAAGTAGGTGAGCGCGGCCGCCCGGTCGGTCACATCGTCGTGTTTGAACTGCTGGATCGAGCGTTTGAGGATGGTGACCCATCCCGCTTTGGGCATCTCGGCGGGTGTGCTGGGTGGTTCAGATCCGCGCCCGCGCGACGAGCCTGAGGCCATTGTGCGCAACCTTCCAGTCCGTAGGGTGGCCCCGGGTCCTAGCTGCCACCAGCCGCTACGTGTCCCTGGCTCGCGCGTCCGCCGGGCGGTGTCAGTCGCGGCCGGTGCGCTTTGCTCTATTGGTCTCGATCGTGGGCAGCCGACGGGCCGGGCGCGGGCGGCGGCGCGGTCTGTTCGGGGTCGCGCTGGTGCTGGAGTTTTCCGCGATAGCGGGTCAGCGTGATCTGAGCCTTGCCGAGATAGTTCTGCAACAGGTCGACATAGCTGGCGGTGAGCTGGCGCCGCATACCCGGATCTTTGATCTTGGACAGGCGGTGTTGGAATTCCTCGGTCGTGGCCGCGAGCTGGTGCCGTGCCCGAGACAGCGCATGCGCTCGCTCCGCCTTCTCGGCTTGTTCGGTATTGGTGCTCTGGTCGTCGGTCATGAGGAGCCTTTCTTCGCAGCGGGTGGTCAGGTGCTGGTTTGGGCCTGTGCTTCGGTCTTCACGTCGCCGGCCGCGTCCTTGGCCTGCTCGGTGACGGTGTTGGTTGCGT
>JALYZB010000282.1 GCA_030945945.1 Actinomycetota bacterium
GCCGTGCTCCGCGCGCCCCGGCCGGCCCGCGCGTCCGACGAGGCCGCGGTGGCGCTGGTCGGGCGCGACGAGCGCACCGTGTTCGAGGGGCTGCTCACCCGGCGCGAGCTCGATGTGCTCAGGCACCTCGCCGACGGCCTGAGCAACCAGGCGATCGCCGAAGCGCTGGTCATCTCCCCCGGGACGGTCAAGTTCCACGTCAACAGCATCCTGCGCAAGCTCCGGGTCGCCAACCGGGCCCAAGCGGTCGCCCGCTACCTGAGGCTGCTCGGGCTGCGCGCGCCGTGAACCCCGGCCCCTGAACCCCGGGCACTATGTCGGGTTTCTCGACTCACCCCGTGCTGTTCAGCTCTCGGGCTGCCAGCCGCTCACCACCCATCCCCCGTGCGCGCTGCCGATCACCGTGGCCAGCGCGACGTGCCAGCTCGGCGCCAAGCCCCGGTAGGCGTCGGTACCCGTCGCGGTCGTGCGCTCGCGCGTCACCACGGCGTAGGTAACGGGCTGCCCGATGACCCGGGCGATCGCTTCGACGATTCCGGTGTTGGCCACCCCGCCGCGGCGCAGCTCGTAGTCGCGGGCGGTCTGGGCGGCGGTGAGGGCGACCAGCGATCGGGCCTGGCCGACGCTGAGCGCGGCCAGCCCCCGCATCCGGCCGCTGACCGTCTGCGCGGTCCAGTTGATGTAGGCGACCGCGAAGGCCGCCACGGCGAGGGTGGGCGTGGCCGCGCCGGCCACGGCTTGCTGCGTGACTGGCGGTGACGGATACTCGTGCCTGCGGTCGACCCGGGCGACGGCCCCGCTGCCGGTGCTCGTGCCGCTGGCGGCCCCGATCGGAGCGCAGGCGGCAGGCGCCGTGCTCAGAACCACGGCCACGATGACGGTCCGCACGTTCACAGCCCCACCGGATGGCGGGCCACGAAGCCGGCGGCATCGCGGACGAGCGGGTGCCAGCCGATCCCGGCCCTGCCGTCCCCGGAACCGGCTGCGTTCCAGGTGTCCCAGCGCAGCCCGGCTACGTACATGAAGACGTGGTCGGGGTTGGCGTAGATCGTCACCCAGCGCCCCGGCCCCGGCTGGCCCCAGGTCTCCAGCGCCGACGAGGCGGCGCCGTAGCTCGCCGGCAGCAGGCCGCCGCCATAGAGCAGGTGCTCAACGCTGCTCGAGCAGTCATACGCTGGAGCGAGCCGATTCAGCGGTAGGCCGTGAGCCGCGCCGTAGAGGTACGGGCGCCCGGCGATCTGGTTGCCGGCGGTGATGATTCCGCGCACCGCCGACGGTGCGCGGTCCGGAGCGGCGGCGCTACCGTCCGTGAGCAGGCGCGCACTGGGGCCGGTGACGGTCGGCACCCCGGCCTGGCCGAGGGCGGAAGGACAACCGGCGGCCGCTGCCAGGGTCGGTGAGCCGACGGCCACGCCGGAGGGTGTCGCCGGCCCGCCGGCCGTCTGCCCAAACGTGGCCGCGGACCCGGCGCCCGGCGGGCGCGCCACGCGGACCGCGCCAGACCACAGCCCTTGCTGATAAGGGATCCGCAGCGTGCCGGCCAGCTGCCACCAGAGGTCGATGACCCGTGGCCGCCCGTCGACCGGCGCTCCGCCGAGGCCGATGTCACGCTTGTAAGCGATCGTCGAGCGTCCCTGCCAGGTGATCCGCAGCGGCGTCATGTAGGCCAGACCGCCCATCGCCGTGGCCGTCTGAAAGGTCGTCCCGCCGAGCTCGGCGTAGCTGTCGGGATGCGCGAGCAGCCCGGCTCCCGAGGCCCCAACGGTTCCGCTCGTCCGATCACCGGGGCCGCCGTATTCGGTTGCGCCGACCACCGCCCCCGTGCCCGGCGGCCCGAGCACGATCGGACCCGGGCCGGACCCACCGCCGGAGTCCGCCGTACCTCCGCACTGTCCGGGCGCGCCGGAACCCATCACGGCCACCACCAGCACCGCGATGCCCACGGCGGTGACGCAGACCAGTCCACCCCCTGTCAGCACCACGATCATCAGCCTGCTGGTGTGGGGGTGCCGAGCGCGGGCGGACATCGCGCGACCGTAGGACCGGCGGCCCGCGGTGTGGGACGATTGGCACGAAACCGTTGCAGTGCCGCCGGCCGAGACCGCGCCGAGACCGCGCCCAACCTCGCTAACGTTCAGCGGCTATGGCCCGTATCCTGGATGTCGAAAGCGCGCTTCTGCTGCTCGAGCTCGAGCCACCGTTCGATCAGCGTACGGTCCAGCTGGCCCGGCGGCGGATGGCCAAGGTCTGGCATCCGGACATTGCTCCGCCGGGCCGCCAGCACGAGCACCAGCGCCATCTGCAGGCGATCAACGAAGCCGCGGACCAGCTCGAACGCCTGGCCGAGACGTCGCGCGGGGGACGGGTCACCAGAAACGCCGTCAAGGTCTCGGCCGCAGCTACGCGCAAGGCACGCGAGGAGGAGGGGCGGCGGGCCTACGAGGCCGAGCAACGCGCCCGCACGGCGGCCGCCGACCGGGCCAAGCACGATCCCTTCGGATCCCGGGTGCCGGACCACTCGGTCGTGCACCGCTACGCGCGCTGCCTGTCCTATCCGGAGTGGGGCGTCGGCACCGTCTCGGGCATCTACTTCTCCGGAGATGGCGACGACGTCCAGCAGTGGGCGCGTGTGATGTTCGCGCCCGGCGTGCGCACGGTCCCGGCCGGGTCCCTGCAGTTCGTGGACTTCTCAACGCCGGACGCGGCCGCCGATCGCGTCCAGCGGTTCCTGACCGCTGCCCAGCACGCGCTGGCCGAGGAGAAGCCGGCGCTTGCCGCCCGGCGGCTCGTGTACGCGCGTGACGCCGAGCCCGGCAATCCCGTCGTGCTGCGCCTGCTGACGGTCGCCTTCTGGCAGGCCCGCAACCTCCCGGCCGCCGCACGCACGGTGCGCGACTGGTCACGCGCCGAATCCGACCGCCCGACGCCGGAACGCTTCGCGTCGCGCATCTACGAGGACATGGGCGCCCTGGACCTCGCCGCCGAAGCGGCGACGCGCGCCGCGCAACGCGCCCCGGCCGACGCCTCCGCCTGGGAGCGGCTCGGCCGACTGCGGTTGCGGCTGATGGACCGCGACGGGGCGATCGAGGCGCTCGAACGCGCGCGCCTCGCGGGCCCATCGCTCGAGGGGCTGTTGGATCTTGCTCTCGCCTACCACCTGGCCGGCGACGTCGGAGCCGAGGTGTCGGTCGCGGAGGCGGCGACCCTGATCGATCCGGGGTCGCTGCCCGCCTGGTCAACCTACGCCCATGCGCTGGCCAGGACCGACCGGCTCGCCGAGTGCGAGCAGGCCTGCCGCACCGCGCTGGCCCTTGGGGCCGACGCCGAAGTCGCCGACCTGCTGGACCGCGTCACCGCGGCGACACCCCGCGGACTGCCGGCGCGCAGCGCCGCCTAGTCAGCCGTGGCGGTGCCGCCGGCGCGGCGGGTGACCACCACCAGCGAGTCGAGCTCCTCGCTGATCCGCCACTGCGCCGCCACCTCGCCGCCCTTGCGAAACAGCGCGTTCACGACCGACGTGGGACCGACGCTGCCGTGTCCCCCGGGCACCCCGTCCCGGGCGTCGTGGAAGGCGATCGCGCCCTCGGCTGAGAGGTGCCGGCTCCAGACCTCGAAGTCCTCGCGACAGCCGGGCGGACTGTGGTCACCGTCAATGAACACGAGGTCGACCTCGATTCCGGACCAGGCCCGTCCGGCGTCCTGGCTGCGGGCGATCTGCCAGTGGACCGAGGGACCGCCCCGACCGTCGGGACCACCGTGCCGCACGGCCCGGGCGACCGCCCGGCGCGTCGCGCCCTCCACCGGCCCCGCATCCGGCGGAAGTGCCCAGCCGGTCGCATCGACGAACGGATCGATCAGATGCAACTCGGACTCCGGCCCGAGAACCGAACAGAGCACGATCGCCGACGAGCCCTCGTAGACCCCGAGCTCGACCACCCGGCGGCGGCCGCGAGCCAGGTGGGCGATGACCCGGGCCTCGGCCGGCGAGTGCATCGTCCGGGGTGGGATCAGCCCGGACGCGAGTGCGATCGCCCGGAGTCGCGGGGAATCCCGGACGCGGTCTGGGGTGAGACGCCGCAGCGCCTTGGGGACGGGCACTAGCCGGTCTTTTCGGTGACCCAGTCCTCGACCTGCTCGAGCACCCCGAGCAGCTCACCGACCCGGCAAACGAGCAGGCGCTCTTCCTCGACCTCCACCCACGCGCCGGCGGAGGCCGGGAACACGACGTGGTCGCCGGCCTTGACCGGCATCCGCACGCCGACGTGATCCCACCAGTCCAGACCTGGCCCCACCGCGAGGACGATGCCCTGCTGAGGCGGGGGTTCGTCGGAGCCGGGTGGGACGAGCAGACCCGAACGGCGGATGCGGTCGGGGTCGAGCTCCTTGATGACGACACGATCGAACAGGGGTTTGAGCTGGCTGCGCACGTCGGGTGATCATAAGTGCGCGCGGTGCGGACCCGCGTCCACCTGGCAACCGGAGCGATGGCTAGGCTCCCGCCCCATGCGCCTCATGGTCGCCCGCTGTGCCATCGACTACTCCGGCCGGCTCACCACCCGCCTCGCCGTGGCCACCCGGCTGCTGATGATCAAGGCCGACGGAACCTTCATGGTCTTCTCCGACCATGGCAGCCAGAGCGTCAAGCCGCTGAACTGGATGACTCCGCCGACCGTGATCGAGGAGATCGGAGCTCCGCCCACCCGGCTGCTCGTCCGCAAGCACGCCTCCGGCGGCGATGAACTGCTGGAGATCTCGATCGCCGAGGTGCTCTCGGACGTCTCGCACGAGATGGGCTCGCCGGCCGCCGACGAGGCGCTGGCCAAGGACGGAGTCGAGGCCCATCTGCAGGAGCTGCTGGCCGCCGCGCCGCAGTGGTGCGGCGAGGGACTGCGGCTGGTACGCCGCGAATGGCCGACCGACATTGGCCCGGTTGACCTCATGTGCCGTGACGAGCACGACGCCTGGGTGGCGGTGGAGATCAAGCGCGTGGCCGGGATCGACGCGGTCGAGCAACTCAGCCGCTACCTGACCCGGATCCAGCTGGATCCCGCGTTTGGCGACTGCCGTGGGGTGCTGACGGCCCAAGTCATCAAGCCCCAGGCGCGGGTGCTCGCGGAGGCGCGCGGGATCGCCTGCGTCGAGGTCGACCTTGCGGTACTGCGCGGCGAGCGCGAGCCCGAACTGCGACTCTTCGCGGCCTGACCGTCAGCCACGAAGGGAGCGAGGATGCCCGAGTCCGAGGCCGTCCTCACCGAGCCCCGCGAGGGGGTTCTGGTGATCACCATCAACCGTCCCAACCAGCGCAATGCGGTCAACGCCGCGGTGGCGCAGGGGATCGCCGACGCTCTGGACCGCCTCGACGGCGACGACGCGCTCGCGCTCGGCGTGCTCACCGGCGCGGGCAAGGGCTTCTGCGCCGGCATGGACCTCAAGGCGTTCGTGGTCGGCGAGTCGCCACACGTAGCGGGCCGGGGCTTTGCCGGCATCACCCGCCGCGCTGCCGTCAAGCCGCTGATCGCGGCGATCGAGGGCTTCGCGATGGCCGGCGGGCTGGAGGTGGCGCTGGCATGTGATCTGATCGTCGCCGCCCGGGGAGCCAAGCTCGGGATCCCCGAGGCCAAGCGGTCGCTGGTCGCGGCGGGCGGCGCGCTGCTGCGGCTGCCACGCGTGCTGCCTCGCGGGATCGCGATGGAGATGGCGCTGACCGGCGATCCGATCACCGCCGAGCGCGGCTACGAGCTCGGGCTGGTCAATCGCCTAGCCGAGCCCGACGGCACACTCGACGCGGCGCTCGAGCTCGCGGGAGCGATCGCGGTCAACGGGCCGCTCGCGCTCACCGCCAGCAAGCGGATCCTCACCGAGTCCGTGGACTGGCCCGACGCGGAGTTCTTCGATCGCCAGAGCGAGATCGCCGCCCCGGTGATGGCCTCACAGGACGCGCGCGAGGGCGCGACGGCGTTTGCCGAGAAGCGCCCGCCGGTCTGGCAGGGACGCTAGGGGCGTTCGGTCTGGCCCCAGGCGGTGACCACGATCGAGCGCGGGCCGGCGTGGTCGCGGTGCTCGCATAGATAGATCCCCTGCCAGGTGCCCAGCGCGGGGCGGCCCTGAGCGACGGGCAACGTCAACGAGGGGCCGAGCAGCGAGGCCTTGACGTGGGCGGGCATGTCGTCGTCACCCTCGAGCGTGTGGGTCCAGTAGTCAGCCCTCTCGGGGACCGCACGGGAGAACCAGGTCTCGAAGTCGCGGCGCACGTCGGGCGAAGCGTTCTCGTTAAGCGCCAGCGAGGCGGAGGTGTGGCGGATCAGCAGGTGCAACATGCCGACGCCGAGGTCGGCGAGCTCGGGCACGCCGCCGAGCACCTCACGGGTGATGAGGTGAAAACCCCGCGGGACGGCGGACAGGCGCAGCTCGCGCTGAATCCAGATCACGCGCCCTCCCTCACGCCCTCCGGGACCGGCTCGGCGATCGCCCCGTCGGGCAGTCGCGCGATTCGCATGACCACGCGCTCGCCCGCAAACGGAATCCCCTCGCGTTCCAGTCGCCGTCGCTGGCGACCGCCCTGGGCCAGGGATCCGTCGGCGCGCACGATGCGATGCCAGGGCACGCCGACGTCCGGAGAGGCGCTGAGCACCGCGCCCGCCAAGCGCGGCGCACCGGGAGACACGTCGCCGTAGGTGCGCACGAAGCCTTCGGGGACCGCGCGCACCCGCTCGAGGATCTGCCGCGCTCGCGGCGAGGACACCGACACCATGGCGTCAGCATAGGCCCGGTGCCCGGTGGGCCGCCGGCCGGCGTCCGCGGGCGGCCCCGGCGCATCGGTGCTAGCGTTCGCGGACCGCCGAATTGCCCGCACATCGCGGGATAAACGGGGGACCCGAGAGTCCCACTGGGGCGAACGGTGACCTGATGGTCACCCAGCGCAGCCGAA
>JALYZB010000286.1 GCA_030945945.1 Actinomycetota bacterium
GAGGGCTGGCGCTCGCCGCGGTGGATCTCGATCGCGACTGCCCGCATCCGCGTGCCCGTCCCGGGATCCTCACCGGTTCCGGGGTTGCGCGCGTAGCGCGGATGCGCCCCGGAGGAGATCTGCAGGCGGATCCGGTGGCCGGCTGCGAAGCGGTGCCCCAGCGGCCAGAGCGCGAAGCTCACCCGCCAGATCCCGTCGCCGTCGCGCTCAAAGCGTCCCGGCGCCACCCGAGCCAGCGCGTCGCAGACGTTGCGCGACACACCGTCGGCGTCGACGTCACAGACCCGGGCAAAGACATCGAAGAACTCGCCGTCGGCGGAGACGAACAGCTCGACGCGAACGTCTCCGATCGCCTCGACTGTCTCGGCCAGCGTGTTCCCGGTGTAGACGAGCACGTCGTCGCGACCCTCCAGCTCGCGGTTGTCAACCACCGGGTCGTGGCTGAGCAGGATCGGGCCGCCGACGGCCGGCGTCGGATCGGCCGGGTCATAGCGGTAGCCGTCAGAGCCCGCGCGGCCGGCCGCCGGCTTGATGTCCAGAAGACGACCCGCATCGCCGAGCCACAGCGGGCGCTCGCCGGTCCTCGGCGGTGGCCAGCTCGGAAGCTCACGCCAGCCGCCGCCCGACGGCTCGCCGGTCACCCGAATCCGCACGCAGGCCTCTGAGACCAGCCGGCGGTCGTCGAGCAGGTGTGCCCGCAGCCAGGCGATCCCGCCGCGGTGGCCGGCCGCGGCCAGGCCCGGGGAGGTGTGCGCCCAGGGACCGATCGTCAGCCGGGTCGCGCGGCCGGCGGCGGCGAGCGCCGCGTGGTCGCCGAGCATCCAGGGCAGGAAGATGTCGTACCAGCCGCCGACGAACGACACCGGCGCGGTGATCTCCGAGAGCCGCCCGGAGAAGTCGCGGGCCGTCCAGTAGGGGTCATCACGTTCGGGATGGGCGAAGGCCTCGCGGTACCACGGAACCACCGCGCCGGTGGCCCGTTCGTCGATGTCCCCGAGCGGCAGCTCGGACATCGGCGCGGTCAGGCGCCGCACCGCGCGGTTGACCGCCAGCGGCGCGAGACGGCTCTCCTGCGCGGTCATCACCGCCATCCATGACGCGGCGGTCTCCAGGGACATGCCGCCGCCGGCGTAGGTCTGGTCAAAGAACTGCGAGGCGCTGACCTGGACCGCCATCGCCACGAGGTCATCTCCGGCACCGGCGGCCAGCGCCCACTGCACGAGCCCGAGATAGCTGGGCCCGAAGGTACCGACCCGGTCGCGGTGCCAGGGCTGCTCACGCAGCTAGCGCAGCGTGGCCAGCCCGTCGGCGCGTTCATCGAAGGGGGTGAGCTTCCACCCGACCCGAATGTCCCGCGCACGCTCTGCACGATCACCTGCAGGCCCCGCTCGGCGAGCATGCGCCCGCACATCAGACCGACGAATCCCGCCCGGCCGTACGGCGAGCGAACGAGCACGCTCGGCTGCGGGCGGCCGAGGCCCGCGGTGGCCACCCAGCGGTCGGTCAGCAGAATCGCGCCATCATCAGCGGCCACCGCAAGACCGGGCTCGTGGGTGATCGCGTGCGTCTCGGCGGCGATCAACCGCATGCGGCGACCGAGGATCTCGCTGGCGATCGACATGACAGGACCCTACGAACCTCGCCTTAGGTCCCCTTCGCCGCGTGCGTGGCCCACACCTCGCCCTGGATATCAGTAGAACCTGGCAGGTGCTAGAGCTCTCGGTCCGGGAGGGGAGCGTCGCCGATGAGGCGTCCGTGCTCGCCCTGTTCGACGAGTCCGTCCGGTGGCTGGTCGCGCGGGGGCAGCCGGGGCAGTGGGGCAGCGAGCCATGGTCTGAGCAGCCGGAGGCGTGCGCCCTGATTAATCGCACCCTGCGCGACAGCGAGGTCCGCATCGCCGAGCACGACACCGAGGTCGTCGGCGCACTGGCCGTCGGCTCCTCGCCGCCCTACGTGCCCGGCACCCCCGTGCCCGAGCTCTACGTCACGCTGTTGATCAGCGCGCGCCGTCTCTCGGGCCACGGAGTCGGCGCCCACCTGCTCGACCTCGCCACCGAGATGGCGCTCGAGCGCCGAGCACGCATGATGCGCGTGGACTGCTGGGCCGATTCGCCGGCCCTGATCGCCTTCTACGAGCAGCAGGGCTTTACTCGCCAGGGCCAGTTCGATCTGCGCGGCTGGCGCGGTCAGGTCCTGGGCAAACTGCTCTGAGCGACCGTCGGCGGCGACCGCACGGCTGCTATATCGAGGGCCTGTCACCTCTCCCCACTCGCTGCCTGGACACCGCTGACATCTACGGCGGCCACGGCGGCAGCGAAACCCTCCTCGGCGAGGTGCTCGAGGGCCGCCGGGACCGAATGAATACAGCCTGCTCGTGCGCGATGCCGAGGCCGAGGTACCGCCCGCGTGCGCGCCGCTCGGAATCGCGTTCCTCCCGTTCTTCCCGCTCGCCTCAGGGCGCACTGCTCGCCCCGCCGGCCGTCGCCGCGGTGATCGCCGCGCCACCAGACCCGAGCAGGTCCAGGCCAATGCGGCCGCGGGTGGCTGGACCCCCTCGGCATGCAGACCGGGCCGAGCTCGAGTCCCTGCTCGCCGCCTGACGGTTGTTAGCCGGTCAGTCGGTCTGGCGCGACAGCAGCGTCACGAACCGCGCGATCCGCGTCAGTTCGGCGGCCGGCAGCGCCCCGGACGCGGGCACGAGCAGCGTCATCGGGCCACGCGCGTGCGCCCAGCGCCGCGCCCGTTCGCTGAACTGCGCACCGACCCAGACGAGCGGCATCGCGCCCGCGAAGGCGATCACGGCCTCCTCCTGAGCTTCGGGACCGGACTCGCGGCGCAGCACCATGACAGCCACCTGGTCCAGCGCCCGGGCGGCCGCGTCGATGGCGTCCAAGCCACCGTCGTCGATGACCAGCGTCGCTGCGCCGTCCCGGAGGGTCTCGGCCACCCAGCCGTCCGGCGTCTGGGCGATTGCGGTGCTCGTCGCGACGAGCCGGTACACGGCGTCCATCGGTCGTCTCACTCTCCGTCGGGCAGGCGCCAGCCGAGTTCGCCGGGCAGCCCGAGTGCGGCCTCGGGGCCCCAGCTTCCGACAGCGTAGGGCAGCGTCTCGGGTGGGTTCTCGAGCACCGGTGCGCACACCTCCCACAGGCGTTCGATCTGCTCGCTGCGGGTGAACAGCAGCCGCTCACGGAGCATCACGTCGTGCAGCAGACGCTCGTAGGCCTCCAGCCCGTCGTGGCCGTCGAACGCGGCGTCGATGTCCAGCGTGAACGCCGCCCGCCCGAGATTGATGGCCGGGCCGGGTATCTTGGCCTCGACCTCGATCCGAACCCGGGGGGCCTCGGAGAGCTCAAACACGAGCTCTGAGGGCCGCGCGGTCCGATCCTCGGGCTGGTTGGGGAAGATCCCGAGCGGGGCCTCGGTGAACCCGATCGTCACCGTGCGGCGACCCTCGGCGAGTGACTTGCCGGTCCGCAGGTAGAACGGCACTCCGCTCCAGCGCCACGCATCAACCCGCACCTCGACGGCAACGAAGGTCTCCACCGTCGAGTCCTCGGCGACGTCATCGCTGTCGCGGTAGCCCTGGTACTGGCCGAACACCACCCGCTCGGGGTCGAGCGGGCGCACGGACTCAAACAGCTTGGTGCGCTCCAGGTGCAGCGCTTCGGCGTCGACCCGCGAGGGGGGCTCGAGCGCGACGATGCCCAGGATCTGCAGCAGGTGGGTGACCACCATGTCGCGGAACGCCCCGGTCTGCTCGTAGAAGCCGGCCCGCCCCTGGATGTCGATCGCCTCGGGCACGTCGATCTGCACGTAGGCGATGTGGTCGCGGTTCCAGATCGGCTCGAACATGCCGTTGGCGAAGCGCAGGGCAAGGATGTTCTGGGCCGCCTCCTTGCCCAGGAAGTGATCGATCCGGTAGATCGACGCCTCGTCCAGCACCTCGTGCAGTGTGGCGTTGAGCTCGCGGGCGCTGGCCAGGTCGTGGCCGAAAGGCTTCTCGACGACCAGCGCACAGTTCTCGGCCAGACCGCTCGCGCCGAGCATCCGCACCATCTCCTGGGTGGCCGACGGCGGCACCGACAGGTAGACGAGCCGCTCGCCCTCGGCGTTGATCTCCTGCTCGGCCCGACTGACGGCATCGGCGAGCCTAGTGCCGTCCTGCGCACTGGACACGACGAAGCTCAACCGCTCGGCGAATTCCTGCCAGGTGCCGTCCAGCTCGCAGTCGCTGTGCTGCGCGAGCGCCTCGCGGACCTGCCCACGGAAGTCGTCGTCGCTGCCCGGCGAGTGGCGGCCCGAGCCGATGATCCGGAAATCCTCGGGCATCATCCCTTCGCGGTGCAGGCGGAACAGGCCGGGGAACAGCTTGCGGGCGGCGAGGTCGCCCCGCGCACCGAAGAGGACTAGCACGCGGTTGGACGGACGGAGGGCCTCGCTCACCGCCCTCACGCTACACGAGCGCGCCGGAGGGGCCGTGGGCGAGCAGGAGGTCGGCCCGCATGGGCTGGCGCAGGCGGCGGGCCCCATCCGGCGCAGGCTCGCCGAGGCGCGCCAGGGCACGGGCGATCTCGCCGGCCCGCTCGTCGAAGATCGCCGCCCGGCTCGGGTCGACCCCCACCGTTCGTCGCCGGAACTCCTCCGGCCCGGCGAGCACCACGACGACGTCATAGCAGCGGGTCACGGCGGGGGCGAAGCCGGCCGCGCCGGCCTGGGCCAGAGTTCGCTGGGCAGCGGCCCGGACCGCGAGCTCGTCCTCGATCATGCTGGTGAGCGCAGAGTAGTCGCCGTCGGGCAACGGCTCGGCGACATACAGCGCGCCTCCCGGTCGCAGCACCCGGTGCGCCTCGGCCAGCGCCGCCCCGTGCGCCGGCATCGGCACATGGTGCAGGGAGCGCATGAACACGACGGCGTCCACGCTGTCGCCGGTGAGCGGCAGGCTTTCCGCGAGCCCGACGGCGTAGCTGACTCGCGGGCCGGCGGCCTGCGCCCGCGCCTGGGTGAGCTGACCGTCGGAGATCTCGATGCCGATTGCTCGCGCCCCGCGCTCGGCCAGCGCTCGCACGAGCGTCCCGCCACCACAGCCGACGTCGACGATGTCCCGCCCCTGCGGGTCCAGCAGCTCGCACAGGACGGAGAGGTCGGTGCTCTGAGGACGATCCATTGGCGTCGAGCGTAGTGCCGGGCCGGCCAGGCCCGAGTGTGCCGAACGCGATACGCAGGGGGCCCTAGACTTTTCGCGATGGCCACGCTGTATGAATGGGCCGGCGGGACCGAGGCGCTCACGCGGCTGATCGATGCCTTCTATGACCGGGTGGAGTCCGACGATCTGCTCTCGCCGTTCTTCCCGGGCGAGGTCACCGCCGAACACCGCGATCACGTAATCGCATGGTGGGCTGAGGTCTTCGGCGGCCCGGCCCGGTACACCGACGAGCTCGGCGGCTATGCGCACATGCTGGCCAAGCATCGCGACCTGGCGATCACCGCCGAGCATCGCTTCCGCTTCGCCTCATTGATGAGCCTCGCCGCCGATGACGCGGGCCTGCCCGCCGATCCCGAGTTTCGCTCGGCGCTGGTCGCCTACCTGGAATGGGGCACGCGCCTGGCCATGGAGAACTCCCAGCCCGGCGCCGCGGTCGTCGAGCACGCGCCCGTGCCCCGGTGGGGCTGGGGCGAGGCGCCCCCGTATCAGCCCTGATTCAGGAGGACGACGATGACCGGCCGGCCCAGGCTGTACGTCTGTCACGGAGATGACGGAGGCCCCAGGGTGTATCCGTGCCGCCGCGTTCAGGAAAGCCTGCGTGCGTCCGGGATCGACTACGAGAAGGTGATCGCGGCGGACGGCAGCCCGTTCCCGTTCCGTCGTCAGGAGTCCCGCGATGAGCTGCGTACCGCGACCGCAACGCCAAGCTCCCGTCGCTCAAGCTCCCCGACGGCCGGGTGATCACCCACTCACGCGCGATCGTGCGCTGGGCGCGTGAGCAGGCGCCGGCCTGAGCCCGCCGGCGGGCCCTCGCGCGATCAATGACCTCAGAGTCCCCGTGATCCCCGTCTGTCCTGACCGGGTCCTGGTTGGGCGAGGGGACGATCGCCAGGGTGATGGGTGAGATGCCGCTCGTCGTGGTGCTCGCTGACTGCTCCTGTGGGTGATGGACGCACCGTCCAGATCGGTGTCGGCGGCGAAGGTCAGCTCGGTGGTCGAGTCCGGAACCTCGGCGCGGCGGAAGCCAGGTCCCCCCCGCCCAGCGCCAGCCAGCCACCGCGGTCGGCCTCGCCCAGGCGGCGGATTGCGATCCTGTCGTTGGCGTCGGGCATGGTTCTCTCCTCGGGCCGGGGAGCCGGATGCTCCGCTGGGCGCTGTCTACCCCAAGCGCCGCAGGTGGGCGGCGCGCTCAGCAGGTTCCAGCGTCGGCCGACACACCCGGTCCCGCACTCGGAGCGTCGACCACGCCGCCGGCGGAGCCGCGCAGGATGGCGCCGAGATGCACCACGTACCAGACCCCGCGCCACGAGATGAGCGAGGCGATGCCGATCGAGCGCAGCTGGCCGTTCTCGCGGTAGACGAGGCGAGTGTTGGGCTGTTCGTAGTAGCCCACCCGGTTGTCGCAGACCCCGGGCGGCACCCAGTGGGCGTAGCCGGCCACGGCCGAGGTCCGGATCAGGCGGGAGGCTGCGGCACCGACCCCGAGCAGTGCGTGCGCGGCCGCGATATCCAGCCGGTAGTCGTAGAACAGCCGGTATTCGAAGTCCCCGGCCGGGTCCCCGACCGACTTGAGCTGGACGTAGGCGGCCTCAGGGAAGAACGCAGCCTCCGCCGTGCGGGTCGGCGCCCCGACGATCGCCGCCCACAGCCCCCGCATCCGGACCGCGAACTCGTGGGTCCGGGCCGACGGCAGCCGCGCGGTCTGGGGCAGACGTCCCGGGTCAGGACGCGGTCGGCTCTGAACCGCTGTCCGGCGGCGCGCGGCGGCGGAGCTGAGCACTGAGGAGCTGACGCTCGCGGTCCCGCGGGGGATCGCCTGCACGCGCGCGGGTGCCCGACGCGGAGACGCGCCGTGGGCCGCCGAACCACCCGATCCACCCGTGATCACGATCGCCGCCGCCGCCGCCAGCCCCGCCGTGGCGACGCCGACGGCACCGATC
>JALYZB010000326.1 GCA_030945945.1 Actinomycetota bacterium
ACCCAAGGCTGTGTTACCCGGCGGTCGTACTAACCGATCTTACGTTTCCAGCGTAACCGGTCTTACGTTTCCAGCGTAACCGGTCTTACGTTTCCAGCGTAACCGGTCTTACGCTTACAGCAGGAGCTGAGTACGTGGATCCTGACACTCGATGCGTTTTACACTTACGGCACCAGATATGTTTGACAGTTACCATTCTTCCCGACCTTGGTCGGCGCACGCGTGTAACCGCGGCGATATGATCGTGCAATCTCGATGAAGGCTCGACGGACAACGGGGCTCGGTGGGCGCCAGCGGATACGCCGCGCGTCGCCTGCGATGATCCTGTTGACGATCGTGCTCGCCGCGCTCCCCTGCGCAGCGGTGGCCGAGCAGGCTTCGCAGGCGCCGGGCTCCCCCGCGGCGGGACTGCTCGACATTGGCCAGTATCACAGTTGCGCCGTGGTCAGCTCCGCCGCGTACTGCTGGGGCGCCGGCGCCGGCGGCGAGCTCGGGTACGGGAACGCCAACAACGTCGGCGACGTCGAGACGCCCGGCTCGGTCGGACCGATCGACTTCGGCCCCGGGCTCACCGTCAAGGCGATCAGTGCGGGCGACGCCCACACCTGCGCGATCCTCAGCAACGGCTCGGTCCGCTGCTGGGGCTTCGGCGGCGACGGCCGGCTCGGGTACGGCAACACGAACAGCGTCGGGGACGGCGTGGGCGCCGACCTGAGCACCGCCACCGTGGGACCGATTGATTTCGGGAGCGGGCCGATGGGGCCGCACACCGCGATCGCGATCAGCGCCGGTGGCGCCCACACCTGCGCGATCCTCGACGACCACAGCGTGCGCTGCTGGGGCTTTGGCCTTGACGGCAGCCTCGGCTACAACAACACGAACGGTGTCGGGGACGGCGTGGGCGCGGACCTGACGCCCGCCACCGTGGGACCGATTGATTTCGGGAGCGGGCCGATGGGGCCGCACACCGTCATCGCGATCAGCGCCGGGTATGCCCACACCTGCGCGATTCTCGAGGACCACAGCGTGCGCTGCTGGGGCTTCGCCGCCTTCGGCCGGCTCGGGTACGGCAACACGAGCAACGTCGGCGACGGCGTCACCCCCACGGGCATGCCCCCGGACCAGACGCCCGCCACCGTGGGAGCGGTCGACCTCGGCGGCGGCCACGGCGCCGTCGCGATCAGCGCCGGCGGGCCCTTCACCTGCGCGATCCTCGACAACGGCAACGTCCGCTGCTGGGGATACGGCGGCAATGGCCAGCTCGGATACGGCAACACCAGCAACCTTGGCGACACCGCAACGCCCGGCTCGGTCGCGCCGGTCGACCTCGGCGGGCACAAGGCCACCGCGATCAGCGTCGCGATTCCCGGCAGCAAAGGCGACGGCGGCCAGCACACCTGCGCGATTCTCGACGACGGCAGCGTACGCTGCTGGGGATACGGTGCCTTCGGCCAGCTCGGGTACGGCAACGGGAACAGCGTCGGGGACGGCATGGGCGCGGACCTGACCCCGGCCACCGCCGGGCCGGTCGACCTCGGTGCCGGTCGCACCGCGATTGCGATCAGCGCCGGCACCCTGCACACATGCGCTCTGCTCGACGACAGCAGCGTGCGCTGCTGGGGGCTCGGCACCTACGGCCGGCTGGGCTATTGCAACACAAAGACCGTCGGTAACAGTCAGACGCCCGGCTCGGTCGGGCCGGTGGCCCTCGGGACTCCCGGCATCGCGGGCCAGGCGTGCCCGGATGCGCCCCCGCCCCCGGATGGCACCGGGACGGTGACCACGCCGGCCACGGTGACAACAACCGTTCCCACCAAAGTGGTCGACCCGCTGATCGCCGCGCTCGCCGCTCAGTCGGCGCGGGCCGCGGCGCTGCGCACCTGCCTGCTGGATGCAGCGCGCAAGGACGGTGCCGACCGCCGCCGGACGCACTCGCTCCCGTCATCGCAGCGACGCAAGGCACGGCGCCGGGACCACAAGCGCGCGGGACAACGGCGGAGGGCGTGCTTGAGGCTCCACGGGCGAGTTCCTGGCCGCGTCACCAAGATCACGGCGATGGCCACGGGGAGGCGGAAGCTCCAGTTGTTCTTCCAGGCCGTGGGCACCGACGGCTCCAACCCGCCGGCGGCTCGCGCCTACCTGATCAAGCAGTCGTTGACGCCGATCCGGACCGCGGGAGACTTCGAGCGCGCCGCTCCGCTGTGCAAGAGCAGCTGCTCTTACAACATCACCAGCATCGGCGCCGCGCTCACGCTGATCATCACCGACCTGCACCCGCGTCTCTACTACTACGCGATCGCGGCTCGCGACAACGTCACGGGGACGGTCGGCCCGCGCTCGGAGACGGTCAAGGCACGACCTCGTCAATAGGCCCGCCGTGCGAACTGATGTCGATCAGTCCCAGGCGGTGGAAGATCTGCCCGTCGACCCGGAAGGACGGTTTCCCATGATGATCCTGCTCGACCGCCTGCGGAAGGGCGAGGGCGACCCGGCGTGCGTCGTGTGCCGACAGCATTCGCCCCGAAACGATACGCTGCGCGCTACACGTTCCCGTCGCCGTCGCTCGGCCCGCCACTGTTGTCGGGATCGCCATCGCCGCCGCCACCCTGAGGAATCCTGCCGCCACTACGCGGCGTCGTCCTCGGTGCGCGGGGGCGAGCACCGCGGCGGCGTGATGGTGGACGACGACCCTATGTGGCGGGCGCGACTTCGCCGCAGTCGTCGCGGTCGATGTGCCGGACGTCGTCCCGACGCTGGGCGTCGAGCTCGAGCTGGAAGCGCTCCCGCATCCGGGCTGTTACGAGCGCGATCGCGAAGGCGATGAACGGAGCTGCTGCTGGACGTGGGCGCCTCATGGTCTCTCCTGTCTCGGGAGTCTTCCGGTCTGCTGAACAAGGACGCCCGGCGGCGGCGATTGCTTCCCGCGTGCGGTTATCCTCGCACCTGTGCACATCGCCGTCCTGACGCCTGTAGAGCAGCGGGTCCTCGGGTGCCTGCTGGGAAGCGCTGGACGACACCCGATCAGTACCCGCTGTCGCTGAACGCGCTGCGCCTCGCCTGCAACCAGTCGACCAACCGCGACCCGGTGGTCGATTACCGTGACGCCGCTCAGCGGCTCTGCAAGTACGGCCTGGCACGACTCGCGAGCGGCGCCGGGAGCCGAGCGGTCAAGTACCGCCACCTCGCCGAGGAGGGGCTGGGTCTCGAGCGCTCCGAGCTGGCGGTGCTCGCGGTGCTCCTGCTCCGCGGCCCCCAGACTCCCCGGGTGAGCTCAAGACCCGAACAGCGCGCATGGCCCATCCGCGCTCGCTCGAGGACGTCGAGAGAACCCTCCAGATCCTCGCCGACCGCGGCTACTCCGCGCGGATCGGGCGGCGCCCTGGTCAGATCAGAGGGCAGATCGAGTAGGAGCCTGGCATCGCGGCAGACGTTAGCCCACAGGCTTTGCGAGCGATGCGACGGCGAGGGTCGCCTGTGCACCAACAAGGCGATCATAGACGAGCTTGGTCCCTGGGCGCCCTACTCGACGTCTGTCGTATTGGTGGTTGACTGCCACGGCTGCGGGGCCTAGATCACACGAGTAGATGGGGCGAGTTTCAGCGCGTCGGCTGGTAACGATTTCGGCGTCTGACCGACGGTGACGGTGGTGGTTGCTCAGTGGTCGGCGAGGATGGGGGTCGGTCGTATGGCCGGATCAGCTAGGGCGCTTGGTCGCGCGGCTGGCGGCTATCGCGGTGGCGGTCGTGGCGCTGGTGGCGCTCGTGGCGCTGACGATGGTGGGCGTCGTTGCGCTGCCCCCGGGGGCCGTTTCGCGTCCGGCGGCCGGACGGGCTGCCGGGCTGGCGCGGCTTGAATCGTTGCCTTTGCAGGCGCAGTCGGTGATCTCGACGTCGGTTGGCGCTGGATCACCTGGCTTTGCCGCCCATCGTTCTGGCAATGGCTATCGCGGTGGCGGTGGCGGTGTCGCGGGTCGGTTCAGCGTCCGCGACGCGGTCCTGCGCGGTGGCGCTGGGTCGCTGGCGTTCGCGTCGGCCGCGGTTGGTCGCGCTGGCCGCCTTGATCGCTTGGGCGTCGTTGCTGTCACGGCGCACGGAAATCGCGTCGTGTATGACCGCGGCCTGCTGCGGGAGTGGTATGCGGCGGGACCGCTCGGGATCGAGCAGGGCTTCATTGTCGCTCGCCGTCCGGGTGCTGATGTCGGCGCTTGGGCTTGGTGGTCGCTGCGCGCGGTGAAATCGGGATCGGGTGTGGTGTTCGTGACGCGCTCAGGGCGGGTGGCGCTGCGTTACGGCGGCCCGTCGGCAACAGACGCGGGTGGACGGCGGCTGCCGGCGGCGCTGCTGGTGCGGGCCGGGAAGCTGGTGCTGGGCGTGTCGGACGTGCACGCTGTGTATCCGTTGCGGATCGATCCGCTGGTTGAGGTGGGCTCAAAGCTCGCGCCCGGGGACGAGAGCGGGACCGCGTATTTCGGCTGGGATGTAGCGCGTTCGGCTGACGCTACGACGGCGTTGATCGGTGGCCCCCGTGACGATAGTGGCAATGTCGCTAATGGTGACGTTGGCGCGGCGTGGGTGTTCACGGGCTCGGGTAGTTCGTGGACCGAGCAGGCGAGGCCGACCGCTCCCGCGACCGGCCGGGGGGCCGAGTCCGGCCTCGGTGGGAGCTTTTTCAGTCAGAGCGTTGCACTGTCCTCCGACGGCAATACGGCGTTGATCGGCGGTCCAGGCGACAATGCCGATCTTGGTGCCACGTGGGTGTACACGCGGTCGGGGTCCTCGTGGACCGAGCAGGCGAAGCTGCTCGCCCCGACAACCGGTCCGGACGCTGAGAGCGGCCCGGGGCAGTTCGGCAACAGCGTCGCGCTGTCATCCGCGGGGACGACGGTCCTGATCGGCGGCAACGCGGACAGCAGCAACGGTGGGGCGGCGTGGGTGTTCACCGGCTCGGGGACCTCGTGGACCGAGCGTGCGAAGCTGACGGCCCCGACGACAGGGTCGGACGCCGAGAGCGGCGCAGGCATTTTCGGCGCCAGCGTGGCCTACTCCGCCAACGGCCCCACGGCGCTGATCGGCGGCTACGGCGACAGCAGCAACGTGGGCGCGGCGTGGGTGTTCACGCAATCGGGGTTCAACTCCGCCTGGGTCGAGCAGGTGAAGCTGATCGCCCCAACAGCCGCCGATGACCCCGCCGACGCCGAGACCGGGGCGGGGATCTTCGGAGACAGCATGGCGTTGTCAGCCGATGCCACGCGATCGTTGATCGCGGGTGAGACCGACAACGGGAACGTCGGCGCGGCGTGGACGTGGGCGCCCCCCCCGGATTCCTCTACGGGTCGCTGACGTTCGGCTCGACGATCACGCCGGTCGTCGTGGGTAACACCGCGGGCCAGACCGGGACGATCACCGACGAGGGATTCCTGCCGCGCACCGTAGGGACCCTCAGGGTGACCGGTCCGGACGCTTCGTCGTTCTCGCTGAGCGCCGACGGGTGCTCGGGGCAAACGCTCGAGCCCGCCCAGGCGGTCAACGACCTGTGCTCGTTCTCTGTCAGCTTCCACCCCGCCGCGCCCGGGACGCTCACCGCGCAGGTGAACGTGCCCGACACCGGCGCGGTCAGCCTGACCGGCTATGCCAAGCTGCCCGGCACCGGCTCGATCCAGGGTCACATCTACGACGGCACGCACACGCCGCCCACACCGCTGGGTCAGGCGTTGGTTGTCGCCTCGCCGCTGACTACGGCGAGATTGGCGGCTACGCCACCAGCGCCGCCGACGGCAGCTATCAGATCCCGAACCTCGACCCCGGTGTTTACAAGGTTGCCGTCGAATATCCCCTGAACGGCGGGAACGGCTACTTCACCCCGACCCAGTTCATCACCTTGAGCGCCGGCCAGCAGACGACGCAGGACTTCACGATGGCACCACCAGTCGAGCTCAGCGGCGGGCTCGCAGTCAATGGTCAGACCAGCGGGTCTCCACGGTTCTACTCCGTCGGGCCCTTCACCATGCAGTTCCCGCTCCCGATCCCCTCACCGCCACCCCGAACACCACGCAGCTGTTCACGGGGTACGGAGGCATCGCCACCCCAGCGCAGAACACCAACCCCGCGCAGGGTAGCTACTCCCCCACCGGGGACTACATCCAAGCCGCCATGATCATCTTCGGGGCCCACTACGGGTCAGACGGACATATCAGAAGTCTCCGACCCCATGCTGGCCTCGCTCGGCTGCCAAGCGTCGGTTGCCCAGAGCACCGCGTGCAATCAAATCGCGGGCGTCGCCGAAGATGCTCCCCCCGCCCCCACCGCCAGTCCGAGCGCGGCACACGTCAACCACGGCACGCGCCCCAGCGACGTACCACCACCATTGGAAGCCTGCCTGCACAACGGGAGCTACTCCAACTACTACACCTTGAAGGGGAGAGCGGAAGCTTTCCTCGAGCTCGAGCATGCTCACGGCGCTGAAGTCCGAGTCTTCACGCAATACAACGGCCCTTTCCCCGTGCAAGTCGAGATTGACGTTCCATCAAACTACGACGAGATCGCCGCGTACGAAGCCCAGATGGCGCAGGCTCAGACTTGGAAGGAAACGCAT
>JALYZB010000343.1 GCA_030945945.1 Actinomycetota bacterium
GGTACCAATAGCGGCGTGGCCAGCACTGGCGCCAGCCCCGCAAGCCCTCCCGCGTCCTCCGGCGCTCCCGCCCCGGTCGCGCCCGCGGCGCCGACCGTCAGCACTCCCACCGGCGCGGCCGGCGTAACGGCGGGCGGGTAGCGGGCCTCCGATGGCCGCTCTGGACCGTCGGATCGGCTGGATCTTCGTCGCCTTTCTGGTGCTCCTCAGCCTGGCGGTACTGAGGGCGGTGGATTTCGGCGTTGTGCGCGCCGGCAGCCTGCAGCAGGCGGCGGTCAGTCAGCAGATCAGCCGTGACGTGATTCCCGCCCCACGCGGCATGATCACCGATCGCAATGGAGTCGACCTGGCGATCTCGGAGTCCGCAGACGACGTGATCGCAGATGACCTGCTCATCAAGCAGCCGCTGGTCACCGCCCAGAGGCTCGCGCCCCTGCTCGCCAAGCCCGTGCTGACGGTGCTCGGCCTGCTCAGCAAGCACAGCGGCTATGTGCATCTCGCGCGGCTGCTGCCGGCCGACCAGGCCACGCGGATCATGAAGCTGCAGATCAACGGGATCTCGCTGGTGCCACGGACGACGCGCACCTACCCGCGGGGCTGGGCGGCCTCCCAGGTGGTCGGCTCGGTGCACGCGAGCGGGAGCGGGGCCAGCGGCCTGGAGTACCGCTACAACCACGAGTTGACCGGGACCGATGGGATCCGCCGGATTGTCAACGATGCGATCGGCCAGCCGATCTCGATCGACGATGTGCGCGCCACGCGCCCGGGCGCGACACTGCAGCTGACGATCGACGCTGCCCTTCAGGACGAGGTCGAGCAGGTGCTGGCCGGTGTCGGAGCCCAGTACTCCCCGAAGGGTGCGACAGCGATTGTCTTGAACCCCCAGACCGGCTCGATCATGGCGCTCGCCAACTGGCCCCGGGTCAATGCTAATGACCCGACCAGCGCGCCGACCTACGCCAGCCAGGACCGCGCGGTCAACTTCAACTACGAGCCCGGTTCGACGTTCAAGGCGATCACGGTCGCCGGAGCGCTCCAGGACGGCCTCGTCAGCCCGAGCACGCCGTTCAACATCCCGTCGGTCCTGCAGATTGCCGACCGCCAGATCCATGACGCCGAGCCTCATGGCAACGAGACCCTCTCGGTCGCCAACATTCTCAAGGTGTCCAGCAACATCGGAGCCGACGAGATCGGCGCCAAGCTCGGGCCGACCCGGTTTGACTACTGGACGCGACGCTTCGGCTTTGGGACCAGCACGGGCGTCAACCTTCCCGGCGAGGACGGCGGGATCATCCTCCCGGTCTCGCAGTACTCGGGATCGTCGATGGGCAACCTGCCCTTCGGCCAGGGCGAGTCGGTTACGCCGATGCAGATCGCCACCGCCTACGCGGCGATCGCCAACGGGGGCATTCTGCGCCCGCCGCACGTGGTGCAGTCGATCGGCGGCAAGCCGGTCCCGGCACCCGCCGGGCATCGCATCATCTCCACGTCAACCGCTGCGCAGCTGCGCAGCATGCTGCGCGGGGTGTTCGGCGAGGGCGGCACCGCCTCTGGTGCCGCGATCCCCGGCTACGACATGGCCGGTAAGACGGGTACCGCCAATATCGCCGTCGGCGGCAAGTATTCGAACACCGAATTCGTGGCCTCGTTCGTCGGCATGGTGCCGGTCAACCACCCGAGCCTGCTCGGCCTCGTCGTCGTTGACCAACCGCAGGGGTCGATCTTCGGTGGCGCGGTCGCCGCGCCGGCATTTCAGAAGATCGTCGGTTGGGCCGTGCCCTACCTGGGCCTGTCGCCGCGCTGAGCTCCGACCAGTCTCACCTGTCCGACTCGCGCAGGGTGTCGGCCAGCGTGGCAAGCCGCTTGTCCCACTCGCCGCTGACCGCCGCCATCCATGACGCGGCCTCGGAGAGCGGGCGCGGGGTGAATCGGTAGCGCACGTCGCGGCCGGAGCGCTCCCGCTGCAGCAGGCCGGCGTCACTGAGCGCGGCCAGGTGCTTGACCACCGCCTGGCGCGAGATCGGCAGGCCCTGGGCCAGATCGGTAGCAGTGGCCGGATGGTCGGCCAAAGAGGTGAGCAGGCGCCGCCGCGTGGGGTCGGCCAGCGCCCCGAAGACGAGCCCCGCCGCGTCGGAGTTTGGGGTCACGCCGCGACGAGCGTCGGGCCGTAGCGCGACCCGCCGGCTCCCGGAGCCGGGAGGCCGACGAGATCGAGGATCTCCAGGGGCCGAGTCTCGACCACGCGGATCGTGGTCGCGCTCTCGCCGAGCGGGCTGACGGTCAACTCCACCCGCGAGGCGGGCTCGCCATCCTCACTCCACCAGAACGCCAACCGACCGGGAGTGGCCGCGGCTGGGTCGGGCGGGCAGAGCTCTTCGACCCATCCCGTGCGCTCGGAGTCTCCAACTCGAAAGCGGGCCGCTCCGCCTGGCCAGGGCTCCAGTTCGACCTCATCGGCCAGCCAGCGGGCGAGCCATGCGGGCTCGGTGACTGCCTGCCAGGCCCGTTCGACGCCGGTGGGCAGCTTCAGTCGTCGCTCGATCTTGTCGGTCACCGGTCGCTCCTGTTCGGCGGGGTCCTCGTCTTACGCGCAACCGACAAGTTGCGCGTCTGCTAAGTTGATGCAACCTGTGAGTTGCACACTATCACCGAGGAGGACACTGATGCCCCTGATCCCGATGGTCGTCGAACAGACCGCACGCGGCGAGCGCTCGTTTGACATCTACTCCCGTCTGCTCAACGACCGGGTCGTCTTCCTCGGCGGCCAGGTTGACCAGGAGACCGCGGACTTGGTCGTCGCCCAGCTCGTACACCTCGAGTCAGACGACGCTGATAAGGACATCCACCTGTACATCAACTCGCCCGGTGGCTCGGTGTATGACGGCCTGGCCATCTACGACACGATGCAGTTCATCGGCCCGGACGTGCAGACTATCTGCTACGGGGTGGCCATGTCCATGGGATCGCTGCTGCTGGCGGGCGGGGCACCGGGCAAGCGGATGGCGTTGCCGAACTCGCGGATCCTGATTCACCAGCCCTCCGGCGGCTTCCAGGGGCAGTCATCTGATATCGAGATCCACGCGCGCGAGACGCTCGCGCTGCGGGCGCGGGTTGATGAGCTCTACGCCCAGCACACAGGCCAGGCGATCGAGCGCGTTCACTCCGACATGGATCGGGATCGCTATTTCACCAGCGCGGAGGCGGTGGCGTATGGGCTGGTCGACCGGGTGATCGATCAGCGTGAGCTCAACGGGCGGGGGAGGGGCTTCGGCCGGGGGTGAGCGTGCCGAGACGGATGCGCTCAGCCCGGGGGTACGCGCTCAAATTCCGCCACCAGTTCGCGGTAGGTGCTGCGCAGGCCGTCGTTGATCTCGACGGCGGCCGAGAAGCCGAGCTGCTCGCGCGCCAGGCTGGTGTCCATGCACGACCGCTCGAGCTCGCCGGCTCGCAACGGCGCAAGTTGGGGCTCGATATCGGTGCCGGCCTCGCCGGCGAGGATCTCCCACAGACGCTTCACGCTGGTCTCCACGCCGGTGGCGATGTTGAACGTCCCGCGGCGGCCCGCGGCGGTGCGCATGGCGCTGACCACGTCCTGAACATGGACATAGTCCCGGGTCGGATCCCCATTGCCGAACATCTTTGGAGTCCGGCCGGTGTGGATGTGCTCGCTGAAGATCGCCACCACGCCGGCTTCGCCGTGGGGGCTCTGGCGCGGGCCGTAGACATTGCCCAGCCGGCAGATGGCGTGCGGAATCGCGTGCGCGCCGGCCCATGTGTTGATGTAGGCCTCGGCCGCCCATTTGGAGGCGCCGTACGGCGCCAGCGGGGCCGGAATCCGGGTCTCGGGCGTCGGGATCGGAGCATCGTTGCCGTACAGCGCACCTCCCGTAGAGGTGAACACGAGCGGCGCCCGATGGCGGCGGGATGCCTCGAGCACGTTGAGCGTGCCCTGGACGTTGACCGCGCAGTCATACGCTGGGTCATTGGTCGAGACAACCACGCTGGCCTGAGCGGCGAGATGGAAGATCGCCTCCGGGGTGACGCGGTCAAAGACGGCATCGACGGCGGACGCATCGACGATTGAGATCTCTTCCAGGCGGGCGCCGGCGGCAACTCGCTCGGCCCGCCCGGATGAAAGATCGTCGATCACCGTGACGGCGACGCCGTCGGCGAGCAGCGAGTCGACGACGTGAGATCCGATGAAGCCGGCTCCGCCGGTGACGATCGCGCGAGAGAGCATGAGCAGTGTCAGAGCGCCCGGGCTTCGAGCGCGAGCGGCGAGGATAGCGCTCGGGTAACGAGCTCGAGCCCCGCTCGGTAGCGGCTGACCCCGCATCGGGTCCTTGGCGTCGACGCAGCTACGCTGCCGGGCGATGCGCCTGCACGAGGTGATCCCACGCGTCGACCCCCGGGCGGCCGAGATCGCGATCACCGAGCTCGCCTACGACAATCGGGCCGTGACGCCGGGGACCCTGTTCTTCTGTGTCCCCGGTTTCACCCGCGATGGCCACGACTTCGCCGGCGATGCCGTCGCTCGCGGCGCCGCGGCCCTGGTCGTGGAGCGCGAACTCGACGTCGACGCTCCCCAGATTCGCGTCACCAGCGTGCGGGCGGCGATGGCCCCGGCGGCGGCGGCGTTCTTTGGCGACCCGACCGCGGAGCTGAGCATGGTCGGAATCACTGGGACCAACGGCAAGACGACGAGCGCGTTTCTGATCCGCGCACTGCTCGAGGCCGGTGGCCGGCGAACCGGACTGCTCGGGACGGTCAAATCGGTGATCGGAGGCATCGAACACCAGGTGCAGCGGACGACGCCCGAGGCGATTGACCTCCAGCGGACCTTCCGGGCGATGCTCGACTCCGGGGATCGTGGGTGCGTGATGGAGGTCTCCTCCCACGCGCTCGAGCTCCGGCGCGCCGACGCGATCCACTTTGCGGCGGCGGTGTTCACCAATCTGACCCAGGACCACCTGGACTTTCACCCCACCATGGAGGATTACTTCCGGGCCAAGCGCCGCCTGTTCAGGGGTGGGCTGAGGCCGGGGGCCGCTATCGTCAACGTCGACGACCCCTATGGGGTCAGGCTCGTCACAGAGCTCGGCGGCGCGGTCAGCTACGCGCTCCGGGACCCAGCGGCGGACTACCAGGCCACGGATGTCCGGACCGGGCTGGGCGGATCACGCTTCACGGCGCAGACCCCGGATGGGCCGCTCTTACTCACCTCCCCGCTGCGCGGCGAGTTCAACGTCTACAACGTGCTCGGCGCGCTGGCCGCCGCCCGAGCGTGCGGCGTGCCGGTCGAGACGTGCGTCGGTGCGATCGCCGCTGGCGGCCAAGTGCCCGGACGCTTTGAGACCGTGGACGCGGGCCAACCGTTTGGGGTCCTCGTCGACTACGCTCACACGCCTGACTCACTGGAGAACGTCCTGCAGGCGGCGCGCGAGCTCACGAGCTCGCGTCTTCACGTAGTGTTCGGATGCGGGGGAAACCGTGATCGCGGCAAGCGTCCGCAGATGGGTGAGATCGCTTTCCGGCTGGCGGACCGAGTGATCGTGACCTCCGACAACCCGCGTTCCGAAGATCCGGAGGGGATCATCGCCGAGGTCCTCACCGGGATCAGCGGCCCCGTCGAGTCCGAGGCCGACCGGCGGCTCGCGATCGAGCAAGCCCTGACGGCCGCTGACGCCGGGGACGTGGTCGTGATCGCGGGCAAGGGCCATGAGCAGGGACAGGAGTTCGCCGGCGGGCGCAAGCTGCCGTTTGATGACGTGACCGTGGCACGTGACATCCTCCGGGTGATGCTGGCCGACGTCGGCACACCCGATCGATGAAGGCATGGACACCAGAGCAGGTTGCCGCCGCGGCCGGCGCGCGACTCGTCACGCGTTCAACGGCTGACGGCCCCGTACGGGTGTCGATTGACTCGCGCGACGTCGGTCCCGGGACGTTGTTCGTGGGTCTGCCGGGGAGCCGTCGCGATGGCGGGGTCTTCGCGTCGGAGGCCTTGGCGGCCGGAGCTTGGGGCGTGTTGGTGAGCCCCGCTCATGCGCAGGCTGCTGCCGACCAGCTTCACGACACGCACGCCGGCGTCATCTTGGCGGCGGACACGCCTCTGGGCGCGTTGCAATCGCTCGCCAGGGCGTGGCGCCGCTCGCTCGGGGCCGACGTGATCGGCGTCACGGGCTCGACCGGTAAGACGTCGACCAAGGACATCCTGCTCGCCCTCATCAGCCCACACCGCCGCACGGTCGCCTCGCGCGCCAACTTCAACACGGAGATCGGGCTCCCGCTGGAGATCCTGGCTGCCCCCGAGGGGACGGAAGCCCTCGTGCTGGAGATGGCGATGCGCGGTGCCGGTCAGATCGCTGAGCTGACCGCCATCGCCGAGCCCGACGTCGGCGTAATCGTCAGCGTCGGTCCGGTCCACCTGGAACTGCTGGGGACGATCGAGAACGTGGCCGCCGCCAAGGCCGAGCTGATCGCTGGGCTGGCTCCCGGAAAGGCGGCGGTCGTTCCGTCCGAGGACTCGCGGCTTGATCCTCACCTGCGATCCGATGTCCGCACGATTACCTTCGGTGATGGCGGCGACGTCCGGTTCACCCAGCAGTCGCCCGGCGCCGTCACTATCGATGCGGCCGGCACACCGGTGACCCTCACCGTCGACTTCCAGCAGGAGCACCTCCGTGCTGACCTGCTCGCTGCAGTCGCCGCCGCAACCGCCGTCGGAGTCACGCCCGCCGGGCGTGTCGAGCTTGCTCTGAGCCCTGGCCGAGGGGAGACGGTCAGGCTTCCGGGGGGCATAACGGTCCTCGACGGCTGCTACAACGCGAATCCGATGTCGATGCGCGCCGCCCTCACCGACCTGGCGGATTCGGCTGCCCGGATCGGGGCCGTCCGCCGCGTGGCTGTGCTCGGGGACATGCTCGAGCTCGGCGCGGGCCGCCGCGACTATCACCTCGCGCTTGGGCAACATGTCCAACGGGCGGGGGTCGAGCTACTCGTCACCGTCGGCCCGGAGGCGGCGGCGATCGCTGAGCGCTTTGCCGGCGAGACCGAGGTGCTCGACAGTGCCGACGCCGCAGCGCGGATCGTGCCCAGCCTGCTGCAGCGCGGTGACCTCGTGCTCGTCAAGGGCTCGCTCGGCGTCGGCCTCAGGGCGGTCTGCAGCGCCCTGGGGGTGGGCGCACCTCCGGCCCGGTCCGGAGATCGCGCCTGATGGGCTCCTCCTCGGGCCGTGTGCTGATCGCTGGCACCGCGTCGTTGCTGATGTGCCTGTTTCTGAGCCCCCGCTTCATCATCTTTCTGCGCAACCGCGAGTTCGGGCAGAACATCCGCGAGGAGGGCCCTAAGGGCCATCACGTCAAGGCCGGAACTCCGACCATGGGCGGGGTCATCATCTTCGCGGCGGTGACGGTGCCGTTCCTGGTGCTGTCGCATCGTGACTGGCCGGCGCTCGGGGTGTTCTTCGCCGCCATCGCCTGTGCCCTGCTCGGCTTCGTCGATGACTACACCAAGATCGTCAAGCGCCGCTCGCTCGGCCTTCGCGCCCGGACCAAGCTGGTGGTCACGATTGCGATCTCGCTGGGGCTGTGGTGGGTGGCAACGCAGAAGGCGAACATCCCCGCCTCGATCCAGGTCCGCTTCGTTGACGTGTCGGTCGATCTCGGACCCTTCTATCCAATCTTCATCTACCTCGTGGTCGCGGGGACCACGACCGCGGTCAACTTCACGGACGGCCTCGACGGGCTGGCTGCGGGATGCGCGGCGATCGTGTTGCTGGCCTACCTCGGGATCACCTTCATCAGCGGCGAGCTCGATCTGACGATGCTGGCCGGCTGCCTGGTCGGCGCCTGCATCGGCTTTTTGTGGTTCAACAGCTTCCCGGCCAGCATCTTCATGGGGGACACGGGCGCCCTCCGTCTCGGGGGCGCAATCGCCGGTCTGGCGATCATGACCCGGACCGAGGTGCTGCTCATCCTGCTCGGCGGGATCTTCGTCATCGAGGTTCTCTCGGTGGTCATCCAGGTGTTCTCGTTTCAGAGCCT
>JALYZB010000371.1 GCA_030945945.1 Actinomycetota bacterium
ATGAGTCAGCACGTGCTCGCGACCGCAGATCCGTTCCAGGCGGGCGATCAACTCGGGCGAGGCAGAGGACATCCCCTGAGTATTCCCGGTTGGGCCGGTCTAATGCACGTTGACCGAGAACGTCCGGCTGTGGATCGTCCGGCCCTGGTCGGCGGCGGGCAGCAGCGACGCGTTGGGATAGCTCCATTGCAGGCGCACCGACCCGCTGGCCGGGAACGTCACGTGGACGTCGAAGTACCCGCCGTTGCCGGTTGTGGTGCTGGCCACCGTCGTCCACGTGCCACCGCGCTTCAGCTGGATCAGCACCTTGGCGGCCGTGAACCCGTCGATGTTCGCGAACGGCGCCGGGCGCGCCGCACCCCACACCTCGACGCTCTGGCGGCGCGAGAACGACGTCCTGGGCATGTAGACCGGCATCCGGTAGGCGTCATAGGTCGCCTTGTGGACCCCCGTATACGTCTCCAGGCCGCTGGCGAAGCCGTCGTACGGCCTCGCGGCGGGCGGCGGGTCCTTGAGCAGATACTGCATGTAGGACTTCACCCGCGGGTTCTTGTAGCTGAGGTACTCGGCCAGGTTGATCCACGCGGCCGCCTGGGCCTCGGACGGGTATCCGCCCCTCACGTGGGGTGGATTGGTGATGTAGCCGTACTCGGTGCTGTAGAGCGCGAAGTGCGGGTGCGCTCCGTACGCGCTGGCGGCGTGATCCAGGCCGGCGCCGAACGTGCCCAGGTTCGGGAAGGTGGCGAAGTCCGGATCTGAGCGCCCGTCGGTGATCGGGGAGGCCGTCGTCGCGTAGGGGTGAACCGAGACGCCGCTGGCGCTGAACAGCGCCGGGTTGGCGCGGCGGAAGCCCCGGGCGGCTGACTTGGTGGTCGGGCAGCCGACCGCCGTGGCGGCGTTGCCGAGCAGCTTGCGGTAACGACTGTCCACGCAGAACAGGTAGCGAACGAACTGCCCCGGCTTGGTCTGACCGTAGTTGCCGGGGATACCCTGAGGGAACTGGTGACTCGGGCCGCGGAAGGTGCTGCCGTGGGCCGCGAACTCGCCCCACAGGATCGTGTCGTGGCCGTGCCCGGTGCTCTGCAGCGCCTTCCACCCGGCGTTGAGCAGGTTGCGGAAGGACATTGGCGCGTACGCGGTCCGGGAGCCGTTGACGGCCTGCGGGCCGAGGTCCTGGCCGAAGTTGGGCTCGTTGTAGATGGCCCAGAAGTGCACCCGCGGCAGCGGCGAGCTCGCCCCCCTGGGGGTGTAGCTGCCGCTGTAGCGCTTGCCCACGGCGGTGAAGAACTGCCCGTACTCGGCGGCGCTGGGCTTCCAGGCGAAGGCGATGTTCGTGCGGTCGGCCCTCGGGATTCCGGCGCCCTCGGCCCAGACCGGGGCACCGCCGGTGACGGTCAGGTCGATCGTCATGTGGTCAGCGACCGCCTGACGCACCGCGTTGTCGTACACCGACCAGTGGGACGCCGGATACGCGCCGGGATCGGTGGCGTTGAACCTGGGCTTCTTGGCCGACGAGTAGCCCGGGGCGATCGCCGACCAGGGCAGGAAGATCCGGACCGTGGTCGCGCCGAGCGCCCGCATCTCGCCGAAACCTGCGGCGGGATCCGAGGTGGCGGTTCCGTCCTGGATGATCGCGACCTGCGACGAGTTGGCCGAAGCGGCCACAGGCAGGGCACCCGCGCCGATTGCGGCGAGCAGGCTCCCGGTGGCCAGCGCGCTCGCGCGCCGGGTACTGAGAAGTCTTTTCGTGAATGAGGCCATGGTCTCGATAACAGCTCCAGAGAGTGAGAGTTGCGCCCCCGGCGAGCATCAGGCCAGGCGTCGGACGGTCCGGAGGGACCGGCGAGCCAGCCTAGCGAAGCGTGACCACCACCGCGCGGCTGACGATCCGCCCCCCGCTGGGGTAGCGCCACGCGAGGCGGACGGTCCCCGATCCCGGGAACGTCAGGCGGGTCTCGAAGAAGCCGTGAGAGCTGACGATGGTTACGGTCTGCACCGTCTGAAATGACGCCGATCCCCGGCGGGCAAACTCGATCTGCACGCGCTGGGCGTGGTGGGTCTGGCGCTGCGCGTAGTAGGACGGGCGGACGTCGCCCCAGACGACGAGCGGATGGCCGCGCGTGGTCGCCGTGACGGGCAGGAAGAGCGGCATCCGGTACGCGTCATAGGCCGGCTTGGTGATCCCGCCGGCGGTGATCAATCCGCTGGCGAACGCCCCGCCCGGGGGGTCGGAGATCAGGTACTGGTCAAACGTGACCTGGCGCGGGTCCAGCCACGTGATGTACTCGGCCCAGTTGAGCCAGGCGGCGGCGGTCTCAGGGCTGACCACGCCGTTCTCGGTGTCCGGCGGATTGGTCTGATATCCGAACTCGGTGCTGTAGATCCGATAGCGGCTGTGGGACCCGTAGATCGTGTTGAGGCGGTCCAGGGTCGACTCGAGCTTGCCGGTCGCGGCCAGTTCGGTGTAGTCGGGCTCCTGGGGGGTGATCGTGTCCGGAGCCAGCCCCTGGGGATACGGGTGGTTGGCAAACCCCGAGGCCTGGAACAGAGCCGGGTGCGCGGCCGCGAAGCCGGCCGTCCCCGCCGCGGTGGTCGGGCAACCGCGCTGGGCAGCGGCGGTCCCGCGCAGGGGCACATACGCCGCGTCCACGCAGTACAGCGCACGCAGGAAGCGCAGCGGCGCCATCGGGCCGAACAGTCCGGGGGCGCCCCGGAAGGTTTTCCCGATCGGCGCGGTCTCGCCGATCAGCACCGAGTCTCTGCCGTGGCCGGTCTGGTGCAGGGCGGCCCACGCGGCGTCCAGGAGAGCTCGGTACTGACGGCCTGAGGACTCGATCTGGGTGTGGGGCACGAGCTGGGGGGCGAGCTGAAAGCCCTCGTCGGGTTCGTTCCACACCGACCAGTGGTCCAGGCGTGGCAGCGGCGAGCTGGCGCCGGGGGGGGTGTAGTGGCCGCTGTAGCGGGTCCCGACGGCTCGCGCGAACTGCTCGAACTCGCTGGGCGAGGGCTGCCAGTAGGCCAGCTCGGAGGGGTGCCCGCGGGTGGCGGTGCTGGTGCCCGTGGCCCAGATCGGCGCGGGCGGGATCAGCGCCAGCGTCAGCTGCATCCCCCGGGCGGCCGTGTCCTGCGCGATCTTGTCGTACATTGCCCAGCCGGCCGGCGGGTAGGCCGCCGGATCGGAGGCGTTGAATGCGGGACGCTGACGCGACTTCGGATCGGGGGCGACAACGGCCCACTGAATCCCAATGTGGATGTTCCGGACCCCCAGCTGGCGCAGCAGATCGAGCTTGACCGCCGGGTCCCCGGTGGATCCGAGCTCGCCGTTTCCGGGGGTGAAGCTCGCCAGCGGACCGCTGCGATTCGGGTGCACCGGGGGCAGCACCACCGGTTTGGGGGGACCCGAGCTGCCGCCGCAGGCGGCCAGCTGCGCGGTGACCACGACGGCCGCGACCAGCGCGCCGAGGCGGCGAGACTGCGCGAGGCGGGGCAAGCGGGATTGTGCGTGCGGGAAGCTCATCGTGGAGATACGCCTGTCGAAGGGCTGATCGACCGCGCAGGACAATAACGTTGGTCACGACGCTTGGTTTTGAGCCGGCCCGGTCGATGGTGGCAATCCGCTTGGGTTTTCGGTTAGGCCGCCAGGGCGCCCCCCCGCCAGCACCTAAGATTCCGCCCGCCATGAGGCTCCGCCGCGCCATCGCGATCGCCGCCGTCTACGCGGTGGGCCTGATCGCCGCCGCGCCGGCCGCGGGCGCCAATGACCCGGTCCTGCAGGACTGCCTGCTTCATCGCACGGGGCTGACCGGGCACTACACCGTGGCCGTGCTGCGCCACGCGCTGCAGGTGATGCCGCAGGAGAGCCAGGAGTACACGAGCTGCCCGGACGTGATCAACCGCGCCCTGCTGGCGACGATCAAGATCTCCAAGCACCACGGCGGGGGTTCGGGCTCGTTCCTGCCCGTCCCGGTGCTGATCGGGCTTGCACTGCTCGTCGTCGCGGCCGCCGGATTCGGCGCCCAGGCCCTGCGCAACCGCGGCCGCGGGCCCGACGCCTGAACGGCCCGGGCGGGACCTGGCCGTGAGAGGCTCGGTCGGGCGACCCCGAGGGCCGCGCGAGCCTCTCTAGACTGAATTTAATGCCCTCAGAACGCCAGATCCAGGTTGGCGCCGTGCCGGTTGGCGGCGGCGCGCCAGTCGCCGTGCAGACGATGACCAAGACCGAGACCGCCGACCTCGCCGCCACAATGGCCCAGATCAACCGTGTGGCCGAGGCGGGAGCGGACATCGTGCGCGTCGCCGTGCCGCGGGAGAAGGACGCCGAGGCGCTGCGCACGATCGTCGCCCGGTCCCCGATCCCGATCATCGCCGACATTCATTTCAACTACACGCTCGCGCTCAAGGCGCTGGACGCCGGCGCCCATTGCGTGCGCCTGAATCCGGGCAACATCGGCGGACCGGACAAGGTGGCGATCGTCGCCAAGCGGGCCGCAGAGCTCGGCACGCCACTGCGGATCGGGGTCAACTCGGGCTCGCTGCCCGCCCACCTGCGCGAGCTCGAGTTCACCAACCCGGTCGAGGCGCTCGTCACCGCTGCGGTCGAGTTCGTCGCCCTAATGGAGAGCCTCCAGTTCACCAACTTCAAGGTCTCGATGAAGTCGACCAGCGTTCCGAACACGATCGCCTCCAACCGCCTGCTCGCGCAGCGGATTCCCTATCCGCTGCACCTCGGCGTGACTGAGGCCGGGACCAGGTGGTCGGGCTCGCTGAAGTCCGCCGTCGGACTGGGCACTCTGCTCGCCGACGGGATCGGCGACACGATCCGCATCTCGCTCTCGACCTTCCACGCCGAGGAGGAGGTCAAGGTCGCCTGGGAGATCCTCAAGGCGCTCAAGCTCCGCGAGCGTGGGCCCGTCCTGATCGCGTGCCCGACGTGCGGGCGCCTGCAGTTCGACATGGACACTGTCGTGGCCGAGATCGAGCAGCGCCTGGAGCAGTACGCGGACCCGATCGAGGTCTCGGTGCTGGGTTGTGCGGTCAACGGGATCGGCGAGGCTCGCCACGCCGACTTCGGGATCACCGGAGCCAAGGACATGGGAATGATCTATTCCCGTGGTGAGCCGCTGAAGAAGGTCGCCACCGAGAACCTTGTCGATGAGCTGTTCGCCGAGATCGATCGCTACTACGCGGCCGGCAAGCGGGTCGTCCGCGACGAGGGCGAAGCGGCGCAGGCGCGCGCCTGGCTGGCCGAGAACGAGGACGCAACCGCGATGACCCCGGAGCGCCTGGCGGCGCTGGAGGCCGCGGCCGCGGACGGCACTGAGCCGGCCGCCGACGTCCCGGCACCACTGGACGATGCCCAGTCCCCGGTGGCCGGCCGGCGCTTCACGCGAGCCTGATCGGCGCCCGGTTTTTGTTGGCGAGGCATGACCGGACCCCTCAGGGGGTAGGCCGCCTACGGGGTCGTACTCCTTAGCGGAGTCTCCTATGTCAGGTCGTTTTCCCGTCGTGCGGCGGCAGTGATCGGATGCGCCGCCCTGCTTGCGCCGGCGGGGGCCGCGCAGGCCAGCGACACCGCGCTGCGGCTCACGGTCAAGAAGGGGGTGCCGCAGATCATCCGCTCGCAGGACCGGGCTGCGGCTGATCGTCGCCTCCAACGCGACCCTGATCGCTCAGCTGCAGGACAAGGCGGCGGGCCGGCCGGTGTCCAAATCGCAGGTGCAGCGTGCGGTGGCCGCCGCGATCAAGGGCAACCAAGATCTCGCCCCCGGCGGCAAGCTGCTCAAGATCTGAGCGCCGGCAGACGCCCTGGTCGGCGCGGCGGAGTCCGGGCC
>JALYZB010000205.1 GCA_030945945.1 Actinomycetota bacterium
GATCAGCAGATGGGCAAACGCGTGCGTCGGCTCGGGCTGTTGCCGGGTCAGCGAGATCGCATCGCTGACCAGATCTCCGGCGTCACGCGTGCCGGCCGCCGTGAGCATCCGCTCATGGGTGCGATAGACCTCAGAGAATTCACGCTCGACGGCGGTCTCCCGGGCGTCATCGGACAGGGCGGTGGCCCAGGCGGCGTAGGCATCGGGATCGACCAGCTCGGCCTTGAGACGATCAATCCGCCGCACGAAGCCGGCCAGCAGCAAGTTGGGGCGTCCGCCGAAGTCGTGGTGCTGCAGCGACAGCTCGTCGATCCGCTCGACCAGCATGGCCAGCCGGTCTCCGGCGCTGAGCGCCGTGGCGAGTGGATCGCTGCCGGCACCCGCGCGAGCGAGGATCAGCCCCGCCAGCTCGGGCGGCGTGAGAACGTGCAGCTCGTCGTACGCAAGCTCGAGGCCGGTTTCCAGGCGCTCACGGAGGGCCAGCGCTCGTCCCGAGCTGGGGACGAGTACGCCGAGACGCTCCGGTCGCGTGCCCTGTCCGACCAGCCATCGGAAGCGGTGCTCGATCAGCCACGTCTTGCCCGTACCGGCGGCGCCACGAATGACCAAACGCCGCCCGCGATGGGTGACCGCAGCGCGCTCGCGATCGCTGAGCCCGTCTAGGAGACGGGCCGACCGGGTGCGGCCAGAGAGCAGGTCGAGCTCCCCGCCCTCGCGGCCAGCTTCGTGCTCGGTGCTCACCGTCTGACAGCATAGGTCTCTGATGGCGATCGCCCCCACAGCCCTGGACGCAGACTGGCTGGGGGTCTGCCGGCGTTCGGTGGCCGGCCTGAGCGAGCTCCTGGCGGCGGCCTCGACGACCGCCCGACGCGCCGAGGAGACTGGCACTCGGGGCAGCGGTGGAGACCGCACACTGGTCATCGACTCCGACGCCGAAGCGGTCGTCTTCGCCGAGCTGGACGCACTCAGCGCGCAGGGCTTCCGCTTTCACGCGCTGTCGGAGGAGCGCGGCGAGGTCGACTTCGGTGACCGCCAGGTCCGGGTGATCATCGATCCGATCGACGGCTCGCTGAACGCCAAGCGCGACGCCCTGCACTACGCGTTGTCAGTGGCCGTCGCCGACGGCGAGACGGCAGCAGATGTCATCTTCGGCTTCGTGCACGACTTCGGGTCCGGCGAGGAGTGGTGGGCCCGCCGCGGCGAGGGCGCCTACCTGAACGGCGAGCGGCTGGATCCCGAGCTGCCCGAGCGCCGCTCGCCAGACGGCAAGCTCGAGCTGCTGGGGATCGAGTCCGCGGACCCGCGCTGGGTCGCCGCCGCCATCGACGGTCTGCAGGCCAACGCGCACCGGCTGCGGGCGATGGGCACGATCGCCTGCACGCTGTGCCAGGTCGCCGCCGCCCGCTTTGACGGCATGGTCACGCTCAGCCGGTGCCGCGGAGTCGATGCCGCCGCCGGGCAGCTGATCGTCCGTGAGGCCGGCGGCGTGGTGGCCTTCACCGCCTACGGCGATCCGCTGATCGCGCCGCTGGACACCCAGCCGCGCTCCCCCCTGGTCGCCGCGCGCAGCCGCGAGGCGCTCGCCGAGCTGGCGCGGATCGTCACATGATCGACTGGGTTCTCGCCGAGCGGATCGCCACCTACGTTGCGGGCCGCGGCAACGCCGGCGCGCCACCGGCGACCGACCTGGGCGCGCTGGCCGCCGAATCCGAGCGCCGTGTGAGTGACTACACCGGGCTTGAGCCCGCGCGCCCGCTGCCGCCGCCGGAGGGGATCGAGCGCCGGGAGTGGATCGCGACCAACATCGCGGGGATGCGGACGCTGCTGGATCCAGTGCTGGAGCGCGCCGGCGGCGGCCTGGGCCCGCTCAAGCCGGCCGCCCAGCTCGCGATGGGGTTCGTCGTGACAACCGAGGTCGCGGTCGTGCTCGGCTATCTCGCGCAGCGCGTGCTCGGCCAGTACGAGCTTGTCCTGCTCGACGACTCCCCGGACGCGAGCCCGCCGCGGCTGCTGTTCGTGCTCCCCAACCTCGGCCGGGCGGTGGAGGCGTTCGGCGCCGACGAGCAGGAGTTCATGACCTGGGTCGCGCTGCACGAGGTCACCCATGCCGTCCAGTTCTCGGGCGTGCCGTGGCTGCACGGACACGTCGCCGGGCTTGTGCGCGAGCTGCTGGCCAAGGCCGAGCTGCGCATGGATCGTGAGCGCAAGCTGCGGCTGCCCAGCCGCGACGAGGTCCGCCACGTGCTCGGCTCCCTGCGGCGCGGTGACCTGATCGCGATCGTCACCAACACGGGCGAGCGCGAGACGCTGGACCGCGTGCAGGCGGTGATGGCGGTTATCGAGGGCCATGCCGAGCACGTCATGGACGCGGTCGCCCCGGACCTGCTGCCGTCGCTGCCCAAGCTGCGAGCCGCCTTGGACCGCCGGCGCCAGTCCCAAACCGGCCTGTCGCGTCTGCTCGGGCGGCTGCTCGGCATGGATCTCAAGATGCGTCAGTACGAGCAGGGCAAGGCCTTCTGCGATGCCATCGTGGCGCGCGTGGGGACCGGCGGGCTGGAGCACGTCTTCTCCGGGCCCGAGGCGCTGCCGACCCTGCAGGAGCTCGTCGACCCGCCGCGTTGGCTACGTCGAGTCGGGCTCGACGGCGCCCGGCCCGCCGCCGACGTCGCCTAGACCCGCGGGTGCGCACGTCAGCGATGCAGCGCAAACAGGCGCCATTCGTCCTGCCCGCCCCGCAGTTCGCGCGCACCTCATTCGGCGAAGCGCAGCCCCGATCCGACGACCAGCTCCTTGACCGTGCTCGACACCAGCACCTCCCCCGGCTGCGCCTCGTGCATGACCCGGGAGGCGATGTGGACGGCGATTCCGGTTACGTCTTCGTCGCGCAGCTCGCATTCGCCGGTGTGCGCCCCGGCCCGCAGCTGCAGCCCGAGCGCCCCGACGCCGGCCACGATCTCGGCCGCGCAGTTGACCGCCCGAGCAGGCCCGTCGAAGGTGGCCAGGAAGCCGTCGCCGCTTGTCTTGACCTCGTGCCCGCGCCAGTTGCGCAGACCGGCGCGCACGACGTTTCACCGGCGCACTCGACAGAGCGCGCGCCGGGGATCAGCTGCACACGCTGATCGGCTCCTCGCGCGAGAAGATGCTCGACGCGATCGAGAGCGGCTGGGGCGATGGGTCGCCCGTCTTGGTGTTCGCGCCCAGCCAGGTCAACAACCGCGAGTTCGTGCGGTCGAACATGATCAGCCGCGCGAAGTCGGCCATCCGACGGAAGGTCCGACCGGTGCGCGGCTCCTCCCACATGCGCTCCAGGTGCGAGGCGGGGCCGGTGATGACGACGAGGTCGCAGTCCCCGTCGCCGAGCGTCTGGTAGGCGATGCGGGCGTCGCCGCTGCGGGTGTAGTGGGTCGCCGGGGTGATCATCTGTTCTCGAGAATGTAACCCCGCCGGGCTTGCGGTTTACAAACATGTGTTCGATCATTCAAGCGAACCCAAACTGAAATCATCAGCACTGATGGAAGCGAGACCCTCGATGGCAACCACAAGCAACTCGGGCGCAGACAAGCCCACCACGACTAACGCTTCGACCGGCGCGACCAAGCCCGCGTCGGCCTCAACCCGCAAGCCGGCGTCGGCGTCGACGCGCAAGCCGGCCAGCCGGACGCGCAAGCCGGCCACCGCGTCGGCCCGCACGAGCTCGACCCCCACGTCGGCTCGTACGAGCTCGGCTCCGACGACGTCGTCCCGCACGCCGTCGGACCGCGCCGCGGCCTCCGCCCGCGGCCAGAAAGCAGCGGCAACGCGGAAGCGCAATGCCGTCGCCCGGTCGGCCGGCAGCACCCGCGCGAGCGCCAAGCGCACCGTGCGCAGCGCCGAGAGCACCGCTCAGGCCGCCGGCAACGCGACCGCGGCTGAGGGCCGTGTGCTGCTGACCCAGGCGCAGTCGATCGCCGAGCGCGCGGTCCTCGTCCCCGTCGGGGCGAGCCTCGTGGCCCGCGACAACCTGGTCTCCTCGGTCAAGGTCATCCGCACCAAGGTCCAGACCCGCGCGTCGGTCGAGCGTGAGCTCAAGCGCTACGAGCGTCGTGGCGCAACCGCCCGCAACCGGTTCGAGCGCCAGGCGCGCCGCACCCGGACGAAGTTCGAGCGCGAGCTGCGTCAGCGCCGCAACGCGGTCGAGAAGACCGTCAAGCAGAACCGTCGGCGCGTCGAGCGCGACATCCGCTCGGTCCGCAGGGACATCGAGAGGCAGGGTGACTCGCTCACCTCGCGCGTCGAGAAGCTCGTGTCCAACGCGCAGGACCGCGTCACGGCCTGATTCCCTTCCCCCGCCGGCGCCAAGAGAGCGCCACGCGGGTCAGGTTTGCCGGCCTCATATCTCGCCGGTGGATGAAGCACCCTCTCCTCCCTCAACCGCCGGGGCGTCACGCAAGTGGCGCCCCGTCGGTCTCTTGGGGCTCCCGGGAGCCCATAATGGGGCCATTGAACTCTCTCTGATGATCGAGGGCCAGGAGGGCGTCGGCTGGCCCGACTGGCTGGCCCTGGCCCAGGCCTGCGAGGCCCATGGCATCCCGACGCTGTTTCGGTCCGATCACTACCTGAACCTCGACCTCCAGCATCCCGATCGGGGGTCGCTCGATGCCTGGGCGACGATCAACGCGCTGGCCGCGGTCACCCGCCGCCTGCGGCTGGGCACGATGGTCTCTCCGGCCTCCTTCCGCCATCCCTCCGAGCTGGCCAAGGTCGTGGCCACCGCGGACCACGTCTCGGGCGGCCGCATCAACCTCGGCATCGGCGCCGGCTGGCACGAGCGCGAGCACGCAGCCTTCGGCTTCCCGTTCGCCGACCCGCGGACCCGCTTCGACGTGCTCGAGGAGCAGCTGGCGATCATCCACGGGGCCTGGGGCGCCGAGCTGTTCTCCTTCGTCGGCTCGCACTACACGCTCAGCGAGCTCGTGGCGATGCCCAAGCCGGTCCAGACACCGCACCCACCGATCATCATCGGCGGGGCCGCCAAGCCGCGCAGCCTCGCCCTCGCCGCCCGCTACGCGACCGAGTACAACACCCTCTACGCAGCACCCGAGCAGGCGGCCGAGCGCCGTAGAAAGCTCGGGGCAGCCTGCGAGGCGGCCGGCCGCGACCCGATCCGCTTCTCGGTGATGACGGTGATCGTCTCCGGCCGGGACGACGGCGAGGTCAGAGACCGGGCCCGGGCGCTGGCCGAGAAGATGGGTCAGGACGCCGAGCAACTGCTCTTCGCGCCCCCGTCGGGGTGGATCATCGGCACCACCGAGCAGGCGATCGAGCAGCTCGAGGCCCTGCGCGACGCCGGCGTGGACCGGATCGTCTGCCAGCAGCTCGTGCACGACGACCTCGACCACGTCGCGCTGATCGGCGACGTGCTCTCACCCCCGGTGGCCTGAGCCGGTCAGCCGCCGAGAACGACGCGCTGCACGCGGGGCGGCGCGCGCCGGCACCCCCTCGCAGCCGCG
>JALYZB010000435.1 GCA_030945945.1 Actinomycetota bacterium
ACTCTCCTCAGGGATGGGAAGGTTGTTCGACGCAGTCGCCGCCTTGCTCGGCCTGCGCCACAACGTGTCTTACGAGGGACAGGCGGCGATCGAGCTGGAGCAAGTCGCGGGGCAGGTGGCCGCCGAGCCCTACGAATGCTCGATCAACGCCGGGGTGATCTGTGGCCCCGAGCTCGTGGCCGCCGCCCACGACGATCTTCAGGCGGGTCGGAACCGTCCAGAGATCGCCGCTGCCTTTCACGAGGGCGTTGCTCTCGCTGCGGCTCGTGCGTGCATTGCGGTCGCGGAGCCCAGGCGGGTCGCGCTGTCGGGCGGCACTTTTCAGAACCTGCGGCTCCTCAGCGGGATTCGTCAGAGGCTTGAACGAGCAGGATTCCGCGTGCTCACTCATCGGCGTGTGCCCCCGGGTGATGGCGGCATCAGCTACGGACAGGCCGCCGTGGCGGCGAGCAGGAGCGCGGGTGGCTGAGTGCGTGTGGAGTGTCGGTTGGGGCGTCGCAGAGACTCTGATGGAGAGCAGGGGCGGCTGATGCATTCGAAACCAAACGCGAGTCCTCCCTTATGCCAGCTGGTCCAGGAGCGCCAGATGATCCTGGGGAGGTTCCTGGAGGCCGAAGGAGAGACGATTGCCCGCGCCGCCTTCGACATCGCGCGCGCCTTTCACCGCGGCGGGACGTTGCGGCCCTTCGGCACAGAAGCGGCCGCCCTCGACGCCGCGCGCGTCCCGATTACCTTCAGGCATCCAGAGATCGGCCGAGATGCACGACCTGAGGAAACCAACGTGGAGCTGACCGGCTCCCGGCTGAGCGCTTTCGGTCACCTCCATGGCATTGCGCTCGGCATGACCCACGCCACCGCGAGCCCGGCTGTCGATGCCTTCCTCGCCGAAGCTCGGCGCCATGGTTTGCTGACGCTCGCGTTCGCAGGTCCCAGACCGAAGGCAGCACAGATCGCCGATCATGAGTTCTTCGTTCCTAGCGACGACCCGCTCGTAGTGCAGGAGGTGCACGAAACGACCTATCAGCTCCTAGCGGAACTGGCGCACATCTTCATGGAAGATCCCAGGCGACTCGGCGACCGATGCGTCAGATGCGGGGACCTCGCCTTTTCGGCCCGTGTTCTCGAGCTCTCAAACGGCGTAGCGACCATCGAACGAGACGGATTCATCGAGGAGATCAGCGTCGACATGGTGGAGCCTGAGGTCGCGATCGGCGATGTGCTGCTCTGCCACGCGGGAGCCGCGCTGCCGAAAAGCCGGGACCGGCCGACTGCTGGTGGCGCACACCTCGGGATCCGAACTGGACTATCGAGCTTCCTGTACTTCGAAGTGACTGATCTCGACGCAGGACTGGTGGCGGCCTGCGCCTCGACGGTGAGCAAGCGCGCCGAGCTGCCGAGTCCGGTCCGGACGACCGATCTCGCGGGGATTGAACGCTGTGCGGACGCGATGCGTCATCGTCTCGACCGTGGGGGCCGACTGATCACTCTGGGCGACGGCGGTTCATCGGCTGCCGCCCGGGACGCCGCCGCCGATTTCCTCGCTCGCCGTTGGTCGGCGGTTGCGGTCATCACCGATCGGTTCACGGTCCGTCTCGGTGATCCGAACGTCGTTCTGGTCGAGGACTCGTTCGTCGACCGGCTGCGACCACTGGCACGCAGCGACGTCGTCCTCGCGATATCTACGAATCGGTCCACTTCCGACATGCTGGCCGGGCTGCACGAGGCGCACCGCCGAGGAGCACTGACTTGTGCGATCACGGACGAGCCCGGGGGGCCAGAGTCCGAGCTCGACTGGCTCGACCATCGGCTCATGGTCCCTGGCGAGCTCGTCTTGCGCGTCCCGGAAGCACGAACGACGATTTGCCACCTGCTGCTGGAGATGGTTGGGCGGCAGTGCGACTGAGCGTCGCAGTGCTTTCCGGCCGATCGCCGAACCAAGGGTCACTTGGGCCTGGCGGTTGCGGGCAGCCGGTTGCTCTTTTGGCGCTGCGGGAGCAGAGTGCTACGGACGGGTGGCTGCAAGCCGTCGCGACCCGCGTGTCCGTTGCTCTTGACGTTCTCGTCCTTCCGCGTAGCCGACCCGAGCTCCTTGTGTTCGTGCGCGGCTGCGCGGTCGCCAGATCGGGGGAAGGCCACTCGTAGAGCGGTTCGGTTACGCAACCGGGAAACCTCGCACGCGTCCCCGCGGGTTATCTCACCCTTTCGACTGATACGAACGTGCGTTCGCGGTCCAATCTACGGTCCAAATTGAGCGAAACCCAGCCAAACTCAGATGCCCCAACCTCAGTGAATCCGGGCGATCAGAAGTAGGGGATACCCGGACCTTCGGGCTGGGGGCCGGGCGGTCGCAGGTTCAAATCCTGTCTCCCCGATTCAAAAGTGGCTGGAAATCCGCCGTTTTTGCCGCGACGATATCTGCTGAGAACTCGTGTGAGGGGGCCAAAAGGGGGCTAAACGTTCGGATCGACTACGTCGACTCGTCGACGTGAACACGACCACACCGGGCTTATCCGGCCAGTAGTGCTTGCCGCGCTTTGCAGGGGAAGACCTGATGGGTCGAGATGCACGGGCCGCGAGTAAAGCAGGACCGAGCAGCCCAGCCCGAGGACCTGCGTGCGGACCCGTGTCCGTTCAAAGAGCGTTCGGCTGACGCTCCTCAGCCGCGCTTGGCGACGTACCAGATCCCAAGCGCCGGTAGGAGCTGCGCATCGATCAAAGCGTGCTCGTCTGCCTCAAGATCGCGTCGTCGTAGCATGCGTGCGAGGTAGGGACGACCGACCTCGAGCGCAGGGGTGAAGCAGTTGCAGAGCGCCTCTCGGACCGTGGCCCAAGTGTGGAGGTCGCCGTGCTCTCGCTGCCAGCCGGCGACCGAATTGTCGGCATCCGATGGATCGTGGCTGGCCAGCCACGTGGCAGCACGCTCGTCATAGGCTTCCCACACGAATTCGGACACGAAGAGTCGTCCCTCCGGGCGCAGATGCCGTTTGACGGCCTGGAGCACACCCGGGAGTTCTGCGTGGTGCAGAGCCATCGTGGCCGTGATCGCGTCGAATTCACCGAGCCCCGTCGCGTGCTCGAACCGTGCTTGGATCAGACGCGGGTGAGCTGGCGCTTGCGGATCCACCCCGATCGGCTCAAAGCCAAGGTCGGTCAGACGATCGACCAGTGCACCATCGCCGCAGCCGAGGTCCAGGATGCGAGAACCGCCAGCGAGCGTCGCAGCGACAACGGCATCGAGGCCCTTCCACCATCGGTCGTCCACCATCGGGACGGACCGTAGCGTGCAGACGATTCACGCATCGCGGCCTGGATGCTGACACGGGATCGGCCCGTGATGTCCCACGGCCCGTTCGCGCCGCGGGATGCCTGTGCGAGGACGAAAAGCGGAGTCCCGCGGTCCGGTGCTCGCGGTCTCGCAATTCGCCTCAGTGAGACCGCCGCGCAAGTGACCTTGGGGGGACGCAGCGCGGGTTGTTGTCCTGCTTCGGCGGGTTGGAGGCTGTCTGCGAGAGGGTGTCGCCCGCTGGCATGGATGCCAGCGGAACTGGGCATGGATGAGGTTCCACACCCCGATCGCCGCCCGGGATTTCGACGTCGACGCCGGTCCAGCAGGTCGTGGGCACGTCGGCACCCAGTTCAGCGTCGCCATCGGCGGCGCACCTTTGGCTCGGGTATGCCGAAGATCTCGCGGTACTGGCGCTCTCGCTCGGCGGCCTCCTCGGGTGTTTCGGGCTGGGGCTCCGGCGGTGGCTCCGGATGCTTTATCTGCGCCGGCGCCGGGGGCGGCGCCGCGCGCGCGTTTGCGATCTGGATGTGCTCGTCGCGCGGCTGTGCGGCTTCAGCGGAGGAATCGGGATTGCTGACGGGCGGTTCGTCACCGTCGTCGGCGGCGGGGGGGAGGGCGGCGATCTCCTCCGCGCTCATCTGTGCGGCGGCGAGGAACGCTGGACCGGTCAGCCAGACCTTCTTCGCCAGGCGCCTGATCCAGTGCGCGACGGATGCGCTGGCGCAGTGGTAGTGGACGCCGGAGTAGCGGCCGGAAAGGATCGCGTCGCGCCAGCTCTCAAGGATCATCTTCTGGCGATCCTCGCGCCGGCCTCCGCTCTCGGCGATCACGGCGACCGGCGGCTCGGAGCGCTTCAGCCAGACCGCCAGGTCGGGCAGCAGCTCGGTGTATCCACGCTCGCAGCGCGCCGTGACCGCCCACCGCTCGTGCTCGACCGCGAGCTCGCGTGCCGATTTCCACATGCGGCCTCGGTGCTCGACGCGGGCCGCCGACCAGCCGACGAGCACGCCATGGTGGATCGTCGTCGCCCCAGGCGGCGACTTGACCGGGCGGACACCGCCGAGCCCCGCACCTTCGATGCCGGCGGCGGTCAGCCACACGACGGATCCCTCACCCCAGATCCACGGCGCCCGAGCCAGCCAGTCCGCCGCCTCGAGCTTCGCCACATGCCGCCGCACCACACGCTCATCAAGATCCAGGCCGACCTCCACCGCCGGGATCGACACGACCCCTACCCTCCCGATGAAGCGCCCCACCCTCAGAGTCCCAGG
>JALYZB010000501.1 GCA_030945945.1 Actinomycetota bacterium
CACGGGCGAGTTTCCCCGTCCCAAGCTTTGCAAATCCGAATCGCCCCGCAGATCGCCGCGGCGATCGCGCAACTGACGCTAGCAGCTTCGCGCGGTCGCCCACAAGCCGCGACCGTGAAACTCCTCCGCCGCGCGGATCGGGCGTCGTCAGGGCTCGCGCGCCCCCGGCCCGCTGAAGAACTCCTCGCCGGGCCGGACGTTGCCCGCCGCCTCGGCCTCGTGGCGCAGCGTCCGGTCCGACACGCCGCTCCACGCGCCGACCGCGAGCATCTCCCGATCGGCGTCCATCGGGCTGCCGCCGAGATCGGCGTTGACGATGCGCGCACACTTGCGGCCCTCGGCGATCGCGGTCACCACCAGGGACTGCCCGATGCGGGCGTCTCCGCATGCATAGACCCGTCCGACGGTCGTGCGGTAGGTCTGCTCGGTGGCGATGTTGCCGCGGTCATCCAGGCCGAGGGTGAGCTCGGAGACCAGGCCTTCATGCTCGGCGTGCTGGAAGCCAATGGCAATCAGCGCGAGATCGGCCTCGGCCACGAACTCGCTGCCCGGCACGGGCGTCAGATCGCGTGACGAGCTGCCGGTGACCTTGCGGGCGTAGACGTGGCTGACCCGGCCGTCGCGGCCGCCGAAACCGGTCACCTCGGTCCCCCAACGGCGCTTGCCCCCCTCCTCTAATGCATAGGTGTTCAGTGTGCGCTTGGGCGGCAGCGGCCAGGGATGACGAGGATCCTCGCGCCCATCCGGGAGCTCGGCGTAGACGTCGAGCATCACGACGCTCTCGGCGTGTTCGCGATGAGAGTTGGAGATGCAGTCCATCCCCGTGTCGCCGCCCCCGATCACGATCACCTTCTTGCCCGCGGCCGAGATCGCACGTCCCTCCAGCGGCTCCCGTGACGGCCGGCCCTGGCGAGCGGCGACCCAGCGGTTGCGCTGATACAGGTAGTCCATCGCCGGGTGGATCCCGCTCAGCTCGCGCCCGGGGACGTCGATCTCGCGCGCGACGCGCGAACCGACCGAGATCACGAGAGCGTCAAAACGCTCCTGCAGCTCCTCGGCGCTGACATCGTGGCCGACGTCGGTGTCATAGACGAAGGTGATCCCCTCCTGGGCCAGAATCGCGACCCGGCGGTCGATCACCGCCTTCTCGAGCTTGGCGTCAGGCACTCCGAAGCGCAGCAGACCGCCGGGGCCCTCGTCGCGCTCATACACGGTCACCGAATGCCCGCACTTGTTCAGCTCGGCCGCGACAGCGAGACCGGCCGGGCCGGCGCCGATCACCGCCACCGTCCGTCCGGAGCGGCGCGCGGGCGGCTCGGCGACAATCCAGTCCTCCTGAAAGGCGCGCTCGACGATCGCCAGCTCGATCTGCTCGATCGTCACCGGGTCGTCGTTGATCGCCAGCACGCAGGCCGACTCGCAGGGCGCCGGGCAGATCAGGCCGGTGAACTCGGGGAAGTTGTTGGTGGTGTGCAGCTGATCGATCGCCTCACGCCACTTGTCGCGATAAACGAGGTCGTTCCAGTCCGGGATCAGGTTGCCCAGCGGACAGCCCTCGTGGCAGAAGGGAACGCCACAGTCCATGCAGCGCGCGCCCTGCTTGCGCAGCTCGGCGTCCGGCTGAACGTCGAAGTAGCGCTCGTAATCGCTCACGCGCTGCTCAGGGTCGCGCTTGTCGAAGCCGACCCGGTGAATCTTCAGAAATGCGCCGAGCTCACCCAAGGGACATGGGAGCGTAACAACGCGTAACCACCTCGTCCCGGCCGATAACCGCGCGACCGCGTAAATTGCCCTGCGGTGAGCCCCCCGACGGTCAACCGACGGTCTCGGCGATGACTGACACGGTCTCCCTGCCGTTACGCGGGCGGTTCTCGCTGGCGGCTGCGGCGGGCTTCGGCTTCGGACCCAACCAGGGCCGGACACCGGACTTTGATGGCATCCTGCGCTTGGCCTTCGCGGTCGACGGGGGGCGCGGCTATGCGGGCGTGATGCTCCGGCAGCCCGACCCCGACGGCCCCGTGGAGGCTACGTTCGAGCTCCGTGACGGGGCGGGCGTGGACGCGGCCGTCGCCCAGACCCAGCGGATCGTCTCGCTCGACCACGACGGGGTCGCCTTCGAGCGCCTCGGGGGCGGCGACGCGGTGCTCGGTGCGCTGCAGCGGGCCCATCCCGGTCAGCGTCCTGTGCTGTTCCCCTCTCCCTACGAAGCAGCGGCGTGGGCGGTGATCTCCGCCCGGCGTCCGGCCGCCCAGGGCGCGAGAGTCCGCGCGGACCTCGCACGCCAGCTTGGGGAGACGTTCGAGCTCTCCGGCCGCGAGACCCTCGCCTTTCCCCAACCGGAGCACCTGCTGACCCTCGGGGATCAGTTTCCGGGTCTCAACCTCGACAAGCTCGCCCGGCTGCGCGGGGTGGCCGGGGCGGGGGCGGCCGGCGAGCTCGACGTCGCCCGGCTGCACGGCCTCGGCGCCGAGGCCGCGTTTGCGGACGTGCAGCGGCTCAAGGGCCTGGGACCGTTCTACGCCGGCCTCGTCGTGCTGAGGGCGAGCGGGTTTGCCGACGCGCCGCTGATGGCACCCGAGCCAAAGGTCCTCGGCCACGCCGCCGTCTACTACGGGCTTGACAAGCCGCCGACCCTCGAAACGTTCTCAGCGCTCGCGCAGCGCTGGCGCCCGTTCCGGACCTGGGCGACGGTGCTGATCCGCCTGGCCGGCGAGCGCGGGACCCCGATCAGCGGCGTCTGAGCCGGTTCAGACGCCGGCGGCCGCCGGGCCTCACCGCGACGCTCCTGCGCTGACTCGGCAGCGATGCGTCAGGACGAGGCGGCGGCGCTGAGCTCCCCGGCCTCGGCGCGCTCGGCCAGCACCCGCTTGTAGTCGCGGGGCATGACCTTGATGAAGCGCTCGCGCGCTCGCTCCCAGGAGGCCAGGAGGTTGCGGGCGACCAGCGACCCGGTTCGCTGGGCGTGCTCGGAGATCAGCGTCTTGACCTCCTGCTCGTCGTCCTCGCTCACCGGCTCGAGATCGACGAGCTCGAGGTTGCAGCGTCCCTCAAAGCCGCGGTCCTTGTCATATACATAGGCCACGCCGCCGCTCATCCCGGCCGCGAAGTTGCGTCCGGTCGGACCGAGGATGACCACGCGGCCGCCGGTCATGTACTCGCAGCCGTGATCGCCGACCCCCTCGACGACCGCCTTGGCCCCGGAGTTGCGCACTGCGAAGCGCTCACCCGCGAGCCCGCGGAAGAAGGCCCGGCCGGCCGTTGCGCCGTATAGCACCGTGTTGCCGACGATCGTGTTCTCCTCGGCCCGGAACAGCGTCGAGTCCGGCGGGCGCACTGAGACGATCCCGCCCGACAGGCCCTTGCCCGTGTAGTCGTTGGTCTCGCCCTGCAGGGCGAACGTGACCCCCGGGGCCAGCCAGGCACCGAAGCTCTGGCCGGCCGAGCCCGAGAAGGTGATCTCGATCGTCCCCTCGGGCAGGCCGTGAGGACCGTGGCGGCGGGCGATCTCGCCGGACAGGATCCCACCCACGGTGCGATTGACGTTGCGCAGCGGGACGGGGCCCTGGCGGACCGCCCCACCGGACTCGATCGCCGCCCCGCACAGCTCGACCAGCTCCCAATCCAACGCGTCGTCGAGCACGGGAACCTGGGGCCGGGTCCGCGAACGGGGCATGCCCGGCGGCAGGTCGGGCGTGGAGAGCACCATCGCGAGATCGATCCCGCGCGACTTCCAATGGTCGATCGCGTCATCGCTCTCCAGCAGCTCGGTGCGACCGATCAGATCCTCGAAGCGACGCACGCCGAGCTTGGCCATGATGCCGCGCACCTCCTCGGCGATGAACATCAGATATGCGGTCACGTGGTCGGGCGTTCCGCGGAACCGTGCGCGCAGCTCCGGATCTTGGGTTGCCACCCCGACCGGGCACGTGTTGAGGTGGCAGACGCGCATCATGATGCAGCCCATCGCGATCAAGGGCGCGGTCGAGAAACCGAACTCGTCGGCGCCGAGCAGCGCACCGATCACGACGTCGCGCCCGGTCTTCATCTGGCCATCGACCTCGACGGTGATCCGCGAGCGGAGATCGTTGAGCAGGAGGGTCTGCTGGGTCTCGGCCAGGCCGATCTCCCAGGGCACGCCGGCGGACTGGACCGAGGACTGTGGTGAGGCGCCGGTCCCGCCGTCATGGCCGGAGATGGTGACGTGGTCGGCGTTGGCCTTGGCGACGCCGGCGGCGACCGTCCCGACGCCGACCTCGGAGACGAGCTTGACCGACAGCGAGGCCTGCGGATTGGCGCAGCGCAGGTCGTAGATGAGCTGCTTGAGGTCCTCGATCGAGTAGATGTCGTGATGGGGCGGCGGGGAGATCAGGCCGACCCCGGGGGTCGAGCTGCGAATCTTGGCGATGTAGTCGTCGACCTTGTGGCCGGGCAGCTGACCGCCCTCGCCAGGCTTGGCGCCCTGGGCCATCTTGATCTGGATCTGGTCGGCGTTGACCAGGTAGTGGATCGTGACCCCGAAGCGTCCCGAAGCCACCTGCTTGATCGCCGAGCGGCGCCGATCACCGTTCTCGTCGGGGATGAAGCGGGCCGGATCCTCGCCGCCCTCACCGGTGTTGGACTTGCCACCGAGCCGGTTCATCGCGATCGCCAGCGTCTCGTGGGCCTCGCGGGAGAGCGAGCCGAGGCTCATCGCCCCGGTGCTGAACCGTTTGACGATCTCGATCGCGGGCTCGACCTCGTCGAGTCCGATCTCGGTCTCGGCGTAGCGGAAGCTCATCAGCCCGCGCAGGGCGGCTCGACGCGTGGATTCCTCGTTGGCCTGGCGAGCGAACTCGTCGTAGGTCCGCTGCGGGTCGCGCTGGTCCACCGTCTGGCCGCCGTTGGCGGTCGCCGCGCGCACGGCGTGCTGGAGGCTGGCGATCGTGTCCGGGTTCCAGATATGCAGCTCACCGTCGCGGCGCCACTGCAGCACCCCGCCGACCGGCAGCAGGTCACGGCCGGTGCGCGGGTAGGCACGGAAGTGGCGCTCCAGCGCCTCGGTGGCCAGAACCCCGAGCCCGACGCCCGCAATCCGCGAGGCGGTACCGGTGAAATGACGGTCGATGACCTCCCGCTCGAGGCCGACGGCCTCGAAGATCTGGGCGCCGCAGTAGGACTGGATGGTCGAGATGCCCATCTTGGCGATCGTCTTGAGCAGACCCTTGCCGATCGCCTTGACGATTCGCACCTCGGCCTCATCGTGGTCGAGGTCCTCGGGCAGCATCGAACGGTCGGCGAGCTCGTCCAGGGACTCGAACATCAGATACGGGTTGATCGCCGAGGCGCCGTAGCCGATCAGGGTCGCCATGTGGTGGATGTCCCGCGGCTCGCCGGACTCGATCACCAGCCCGGTGCGCAGCCGGGTGCCCGCGCGCACGAGGTGATGGTGGACGGCGGCGACCGCCAGCAGCGATGGCATCGCCACCCGCTCGGGACCGAGGTTGCGGTCCGACAGGATGATGATCGTGGCGCCGTTCTCGACGTAGCGCTCGGCCTCGTCGCACACCGCCGCCAGCCGGCGCTCCATCCCGTCGGTGCCGGCCTCGATCGGCCAGGTGATGTCCAGGGTGGCGGCGTTGAAGATCTCGTGGGAGACCTGGCGCAGCTTCTCAAGCTCGTGATTGCGCAGGATCGGCTGGTCCATGACCAGCTGATGGGCCTGCTCGGGCGCTTCGGAGAGCAGGTTCAGCTCGCCACCCACGCCGGCGTGCAGGCTCATCACCACGTTTTCGCGGATCGGATCGATCGGCGGGTTGGTGACCTGCGCGAACAGCTGCTTGAAGTAGGAGAACAGCGGGGGCTGGCGATCGGACAGCACGGCCAGCGCGGAATCGTTGCCCATGCTCGCGACGGGCTCCTCGCCCTTGGTGGCCATCGGCGCGATGATCATCCGCAGGTCCTCCTGCGAGTAGCCGAAGGCCAGCTGCTTGGAGCGCAGCGGCTCCACGCGCGGCACGCGCGGCTCGCGGTCCGGGAGGTCGTCGACGTGGACGACTGACCGCTCGTACCACTCCCCGTAGGGCTTGCGGCGGGCGACGCGGCGCTTGACCTGCTCGTCATCGACGATCTCGCCCTCCTCGAGGTCGAGCAGGAACACCTTGCCGGGAGCCAGGCGGCCCTTGCGCTGGACGTGCTCGGGGGCGACCGTCATCACCCCGGTCTCGGACGCGAGCACGACGTAGCCCTCGGTGTCCTGGATCCAACGGCCGGGCCGCAACCCGTTGCGATCGAGCACCGCGCCGGCCAGGCGGCCGTCGGTGAAGGCGATCGCGGCAGGGCCGTCCCAGGGCTCCATCAGGCAGGAGTGAAAGTCATAAAAGCCCCGCACATCGGGGTCCAGGTCGCGCCGCGTCCGGTAGGCCTCGGGCACCATCATCATCATCGCGTGGGGGATCGAGCGGCCGCTGAGCACGAGCAGCTCGAGCACGTTGTCGAACACGGCCGAGTCAGAGCCGCCGTCGCGAACGACCGGTAACACCTTCTGCAGGTCGTCACCGAACAGCTCGGAGGCGAGCTGGGATTCGCGCGCGCGCATCCAGTTGACGTTGCCGCGCAGGGTGTTGACCTCGCCGTTGTGGGCGATCATCCGAAAGGGGTGCGCGAGCTCCCAGGACGGAAAGGTGTTGGTCGAGAAGCGCGAGTGCACGAGCGCCAGGCGCGAGGCGACGCGGGGGTCGCGCAGGTCCGGGAAGTATCGCGGGAGCTGGGGAGCGGTGAGCATCCCCTTGTAGACGAGGGTGCGACTCGAGAAGCTGGGCAGCGAGAGCCCCGGGCCCGCTTCGCGCTCGATCACTCGCCGGATGACGTACAGCTTGCGCTCGAACGCCCCCTGATCCTCGATCTCCTGCGCGGCGGCGATGAACACCTGACGGATGACGGGTGCGGACATTCGCGCCGTGTCGCCCACGAAGCGGTCATCGACGGGCACATCACGCCACCACAGCAGCCGCTGGCCCTCGGCGGCGATCGTCCGCTCGATCAGGGTCTCGACGCCGAGGCGCTGCTCGGGGTCGGCGGGCAGAAAGCAGACTCCGACGCCGTAGCGCCCCGCCGGCGGCAGCTCGATCCCGGACACCGCACCGCGCATGAACGCATCCGGGATCTGGATCAGGATCCCGGCGCCGTCCCCGGTTCCCGGATCGGCGCCCTCAGCGCCGCGGTGCTCGAGATTCTGAAGCGCGTCCAACCCCTTCTCGACCACGGCGTGCGTGGCCTCGCCCCACAGCTTGGCGACCAATGCGATGCCGCAGGCATCGTGCTCATATGCAGGGTGGTAGAGGCCTGTGGCCCCGGGGGCTGCGGATCGGTACATGACGGGGGGCCCTCGCGGTCCGGTGGCGGGCAGACAGGCACGACCAGAAGGAGAACTTAGGGTACCAGCGCCGGCCCGAACGGCAAGGGCCGCCGGGGCCGGCCCGGGATGACGGCGCGGGTTAGCTCTTGGCCTTGGCCCGGGGCTTGGCCGGGGCCTTGGCCCGGCTCTTGGCCGCGGGCTTCTGGTTGGCCGCTGCGCCGGACTTTGCGGCCGGCTTGGAGGCTTTGGGGGTCTGCTCGTCGCCACCGCGCATCTCGGCCAGGCTGGCCTCCAGCGCGGCCATCAGGTCGGGCGCCACGGCGGGCTCCTCGGCCTGGGGCTGGACGGCGATCTCCTCACCGGCGGCCTTGCGCTCGATCAGGTCAAGGACGCGCTCGCGGTAGTCATCCTTGAACTTGGCGGGGTCAAATTCGCCCGAGAGCGAATCGATCAGCTGCTGGGCCATGGTCAATTCGCGCTTGCTCGCCTCGGCGTCGCCGAGCGCATCGAGCTCGTCGATCCGGTCCGGGGAGAGCACCTCGTCACCGAACAGCATCGTGGACATCGTCATCACCGCGTCGGTCGGCCGCAGCGCGCAGAGCTGCTGACGCGAGCGGATGACCACGCGTCCGATCGCGACCTTGCCGGCCTCGCGCATCGCCTCCAGCAGCAGCTGGTAGGCCTTGGCGCCGCCGGTGGTCGGGGCCAGGTAGTAGGAGTGGTCGTAGTAGATCGGGTCGATCTCGGCGAGATCCACGAACTCCTCGATGTCGATCGTCTTGGTCGCCTTGGGGTCGAGCGCCTCGAGCTCCTCGGGCTCGATCAGCACGTAGCGATCCGGCGTGAGCTCGTAGCCCTTGACGATGTCATCGAAGGTGACCTCATCGCCGGTCGAAGGATCGACGCGCTTCTGCTTGATCCGGGCGCCGGTCTTGGCCGACAGCTGATGGAAGCGAACCGTCTTGGGTGAGGTGGCGCTGTACAGCTTGACGGGGACGTTGACCAGCCCGAAGCTGATGGCGCCGGTCCAGATTGCGCGAGCCATGAGCCAGTTTGTATACCCCGGCGCGGCCACGGGCAAGCGGTGACCGCGGTCTTGCTTTCAGCGCCCGATGCTCGACATGTCCGCGTAGCGGTCGCCACGGGCCGCGCCGGCGGGCGCGGCCTCATCCAGGCGGGCGAGATCCTCCGCGCTGAGCTCGAGCTCTGAGGCCTGCGCGTTCTGCTCGGCGTAGGCTCGCCGCTTGGTACCCGGGATCGGCACCACGTCGCGCCCCTGGGCCAGCACCCAGGCGATCGCGAGCTGGCCCGGAGTGCAGTCCTGCTCGCGGGCGATCTCGCGCACACGCTCGACCAGCTCGAGGTTGCGGGTGAAGTTCTCCCCCTGAAAGCGTGGGCTGCTGCGGCGGAAGTCGCCCTCGGCGAGATCCTCGGGACTGGTGATCGCCCCGGTGAGAAAGCCCCGCCCGAGCGGACTGTAGGCGACCAGGCCGATGCCGAGCTCGCGCAGCAGGGACAGGATCTCTTCCTCGGGATCGCGACTGAACAGCGAGTACTCGCTCTGCAGCGCGGAGATCGGATGCACTGCGTGTGCGCGGCGGATCGTCTCCGCTCCCGCCTCCGACAGGCCGAGATAGCGGACCTTGCCGGCGTCGACGAGCTCGGCCATCGCGCCCACGGTCTCCTCGATCGGGACGCCGGGGTCGACGCGGTGCTGGTAGTAGAGGTCGATGTGGTCGACAGCGAGCCGGCGCAACGACGCGTCACAGCAGTGATGCACGTAGTCGGGCCGTCCGTTGACCCCGCGCTTGCTGGGATCGTTGCGGTCGCGCACGAGGCCGAACTTGGTGGCCAGCACGACCTCGTCGCGGCGGGACGCGATCGCCTCGCCCACCAGCACCTCGTTGGTCTGCGGGCCGTAGGCGTCGGCGGTATCCAGCAGCGTGACGCCGAGTTCGACCGCTCGGCGGATGGTCGCCACCGCTTCGGTCTCATCCGTGCTGCCGTAGAACTCCGACATGCCCATGCAGCCGAGTCCCTGCTGCGAGACCACAAGGCCCTGAGTGCCAAGCGTACGTTGGTCCATTCGTTGAGCCTAGTGCAGCCCTGGTGGACCCGCTGCGGGCGATCTCACGCTTTGGTCACCCTGGTCGTTTCATGACCGTGTCCCTGCCACCGTTTCAGACCCTGCTCGATGCGCATGGGCGCGACGTGCGCCGGTTCCTGATCGCGACGGTGGGCGCCAGCGACGCCGACGACTGCTACCAGGAGACGTGGCTGGCCGCGCTGCGCGCCTATCCACGGCTGCGTGACGCCTCCAACCTGCGCGGATGGATCCTCACCGTCGCGCACCGCAAGGCGATCGACCATCTGCGGGGGGGCGCGCGCCGTCCGGTGCCGGTCCACGACCCTGAGCGGCTCGACAGCTCCCCCTCCGCCCAGACCCAGCCCGCCGCCGAGCCGCCCGACGATGCGCTGTGGGCCGGCGTGGCCGCGCTGCCCGACAAGCAACGGACCGCGATCGCGCTGCGCTTCGTCGCCGATTGCGCCTACGCGGAGATCGGCACCGTCATGCAGACCACCCCCGCGGCGGCTCGGCGCAGCGTCCACGAGGGTCTCACGCGCCTGCGAAAGGAACACCGCCCATGACCGAGTCAGACAATCTGGACCCCGGGTCAGACCCCCTGCAGCACGCGCTGCGTGCCGGTCCGCCGAGCCGGGCGAGCACTGCGCCCGACCTGACGGCGGCCGCGGTCGACGCCGGATTGCTGGACGTCGGCTACGCCACCCTGGACGGCCCCCTCGGGCACCTCCTGCTGGCGGCGACACCGGCCGGACTGCTGCGGATCGCCTACTCCGAGCCCGGCACCGACGCCGTTGTGCTCGCCGATCTCGCCGCGCGGGTCTCCCCGCGGGTGCTTGCCGCGCCGCGCCGGCTCGATCACGCCCGACGCGAGCTCGACGAATACTTCGCCGGTCGCCGGCGGGAATTCGGCCTGGACCTCGACCTGCGCCTGATGACCGCATTCGCCCAGCGCGTGCTCGTGGCCGCGCAGGCGATCCCCTACGGCGCCACCCGGACCTACCGCGAGGTGGCCACGGCCGCGGGCAGCCCTCGGGGGTTTCGTGCCGCGGGCAACGCGCTGGGCGCCAATCCCCTGCCGATCGTGCTGCCCTGCCACCGGGTGCTTCCGTCAGCCGGCGGGCTGGGCGGCTACGCGGGTGGACCGGAGCGCAAGCGGGTCCTGCTGGCGATCGAGGCCGGGGCGCCCGCCCCGGGCCTTGTGAGCTGACTCACGCTGCGATGCTGGCCGGAGCAGAAAGCGAGGGGTAAGCCAGACAAGCGCCCAGCAACCGGGAAGGCCGATGGGACGAGATCTGAGGGCGATGTTGCCGCCGGGACCGCGGGTTCCGAGCGTGGTGCAGCTGCTGGGGACCTGGACGCGTCCAACGGCCTCGCTGGAGCGCCTGCGGCGCTACGGGGCGCGGGTGACCGTCCAGCTCCCGTTCCAGCCCCCGTTCGTGATCCTCTCCGATCCGGCCGACATCAAGGCGCTGTTCACCGCCCCCGCGGATGCCGTCCATCCGGGCGAGGGCGCGTCGATCCTTGGCTCCGATCGTCGGTCGCAACTCGGTCATCCTGCTTGACGAGGACATCCACCTCGCTCAGCGCCGGCTGCTTCTGCCCGCCTTTCACGGCGAACGGATGCAGCGCCTGCGGGGAATGATGGCCGAGATCTGCGAGCGCGAGGTGGCCTGCTGGCGGACGGCGAGGACGTCGCGGCGAGACGGCCCGGAGGCGGAGCATCACCTTCAGCCCGTCGCGCTCAGGCACGGTCGTGCTGCACGCGCGCCGCTCGGTGGCCGCGCCGGCCGCCCCGGCGCTCGCGCGGGCGTGACCGGCCGCGATCGCGGGTAGCGGTTCGATCATGGACATCCTGAGTCCGGTGCGCCGGTTTGACCGCTTCCAGCGGCGCCACAAGGCGCCCGGGGTCGCAGTCGCGGTCCTCAAGAAGTTCTCCGATGACCAGGCCGGCCAGGAGGCGGCGCTGATCGCCTACTACGGCTTCTTCGCGCTGTTTCCGCTGTTGCTGCTGTTCGTGACCATTCTCGGCTTTGTGCTGCAGGGCGATGCGCACGCGCGGGAGGCGATCCTCCACTCGGCGCTCAAGCAGTTCCCGATCACCAACATCGGCAAGGGCAGCCATCTGCGCGGCAGCGGCGTCGGGCTGGTGATCGGCATCGGCGGTTCCGTGCTCTCCGGACTGGGGATCACGATGGCGGCCCAGAACGCCTTCAACACCGTCTACGCGGTCCCGTTCAAGGGTCGCCCAAACTTCCTCAGCTCCCGGGTCCGCGGCCTGAAGCTGTTGATCGTGTTCGGATTGCTCCAGGTCGTCTCCACCGTGGCCACGGGGCTGGTGGCCGGCGGCTTCGGAGGTGTCCTGCTGATCATCGCCGGGATCCTGGTCGGCCTGGTGCTCAACCTCGTGCTGTTCTTCGCCGTCTTTCGTCTGCTGACCGACGATTCGATCGCCACCCACGAGCTGCGCCCCGGGATCGTGATGGCCGCGGTGCTCTGGGAGGTCGTGCAGCTGCTCGGCGGCGTCTACATCGGCCACGTGCTCAAGGGCGCCAACGCGACCTACGGCATCTTCGGAACCGTGATCGGCCTGCTCGTGTGGCTCTATCTCGGCGCCCGCGTCGTCGTCTACTCGGCCGAGATCAACACGGTACTGACCCGCGACCTGTGGCCACGCAGCATCTTCGATCCCCCCACGCCCGCCGACCGCCGCGTCCGGGCCGCGCTGGCCAAGGTCCAGGAACGCGACGACAAGCAGACCGTCGACATCACCTTCCATCCCGATCTCAAGGAGCCGGTCGACCCCGCCAACCCGGAGTACGCCGTGGCCCCCAGCCCGGCGCCCGGCGAGCGGGCGCAGTCGGCCCCGCTGCCCGAGGGGGTGAAACCCGATCCGGACCCCGCTGACGGGAGCGGCGCCCCGCGGCCCTAGAAGAGCCGGTCGGGCGCGGTGCGGCGGGTCATCTCCAGTGGCCAGGAGCAGAGCCCGCCCTGCGCCGGACAGCCGGCGCAGATCCCGCGGTGGGGCAGGTCGCTGACCGTGAACGCCCCGCTCAGCGCGCCCCTGGTCAGCCGCTGCAGATCGGCCTGAAGCGCGGGGCGGTCCTCGGGCCCGTATCGAGCGGCAACCGGCGCCTGCGGCCGTTCCAGGAAGCAGTGGGCGACCTCGACCGTCGGCGCGCCGGTGTGCAGACCGGCCAGGGCGTAGACCAGGCGCTGGGTCGCGTAGCGATGCTCGACCATCGTGACCAGGTCGTCAGCGCCCAGCCGGTCGGTCTTGTAGTCGACCACGAGCAGGCCGCCAGAGCGCTCACGCGCCAGAACGTCGACCGCGCCGGTCATCAGCACCCCGTCCGCGAGTCCGAACGCGAAGCGCTCCTCACGCCGCGCGGTGCTCGCCCGGCTCAGGCGGTCCCGGAGGTCACTGACGGCGAACGCGGCCACCATCGCGATCAGCTCCCCGGTCTCGGCCTCGCCGGGGAGCGGATCCAGCCCGGCCTGCCGCGCCAGGTCACGCACCCCCTCGGGACCAGGCACCACCGGGCGGCGGAAGGAGAGCCCCTGCAGCAGTGCGTGGACGAGCACCCCGCGATCGGCAGCGGGCCGGACCCGCGGGCCGGGGTCGCTCGCCTCATGCCCGTCCGGCGGCGAGTCGAACCCAGGCTCGCGCCGGTCGGGCTCCAGGGCATCGGGGCCGGCCGGCAGTCCGAGCACCCGCTCGGCGTAGAACCGATAACCGCAGCGCGCGTAGGCCTCCAG
>JALYZB010000217.1 GCA_030945945.1 Actinomycetota bacterium
CAGGGTCCGGGGCAGACGCCGACACGGCCACCGAGCCCCGGCTGGGAGCTGTCTGCAGCGCCATCAGGAAACGGGCTGTCCGTTTGGTGCTGGCGGCGGGACCGCCACGGTGTGCAAGTCGGACGCGGTCTTGGTCTCCCGTGCCAAGAACGTGCCCAGTTCGGTGATCGTGCTCATCAACGGCGCCGGGAAGACTACGGTGGAGTTTTTGTCGACCGAGATCTCGGCCAGCGTCTGCAGGTTGCGCAGCTGCAGCGCGAGCGGGTGGGCCATCATCACGTCAGAGGCGCGGGCGAGCTCGCCGGCGGCGAGGGCCTCGCCTTCGGCGGCGATGATCTTGGCTCGTTTCTCGCGCTCGGCTTCGGCCTGGCGCGCCATGGCGCGTTGCATGCTCTCGGGCAGCTGGATGTCCCGCAGTTCCACGACGGTGACCTTGATCCCCCATTCCTCGGTCTGCACGTCGAGGATCGTGCGGATGTTCTGGTTGATCGAGTCGGTCTCTGACAGGGTCTCGTCGAGCGTGTGACGCCCGACCACCGCCCGTAGCGTCGTCTGCGCAATCTGGTTGATCGCGGCCTGGACGTTCTCGATCGCCACCACTGACCGGATCGGATCCTCGACTCGGTAGTAGGCCACCGCGGAGACGTCGATGCTGACGTTGTCCTTGGTGATGATCCCTTGGGATTGGATCGGCATCGTAATGATCCGCAACGACACTCGGTGGACGCGATCGATGATCGGGATGATGAAGATCAACCCCGGTCCCCGAGCAGGCTCCTTGACCTTGCCCAGCTCAAACAGCACAACCCGCTCGTACTGTTTGATCACGCGGACCGACATCGCAGCCACGATCACTACGAGGACCAGGATCCCGACGACTACATTGACAGCGGCCATTGGTTGCCTTTCGGGCGAACGGTGAGAATGGCCAGCGAGTGGCTCCTGACACGCTGGGTTCGCGGTGACCGTGAGGTCAAGCGACCCCGGCCATGAGCTTGGGACCGAGGACATCGTGCCTGCCGAAGGTTGAGGCGAGGCTCCCGGTTATGCTACTCGGTTGAGACAGTCCCCAGGTCATCGGCTTCTGACACCGTCGTCGCGCCGGGGACGGAACGCGTTGACGCGCGCTGTATAGTCCTTCTCGGCTCGGTCTCACCCTCGGCGAGCAACGTTCTCCCGGCTCCAGCACTTGGTCGGCCTCTGCGTGTGGACCTGACTGGTCTCACGCCCAACGAACGCCCTTGGAGCTGAGTGCATGGCAGAACCGGCGAAGTGCCCCGGTCACAAAGGTGGACCACCCACGGATGGCGCTGCGCGGCCTGGCGTCGGCTGGCATCACGACGCACCTTGGGTTACGGCTCGCGCAACGCGTCACGACGGCCTGGTCCGGGGCGAGGCATGACCGCCGCGATTTTCAACTTGGATCATCCAGCGAACACGGTGCACTGGCATTTCTTCTCGATGTCTGTGGCCAACGTCGTAGTGATTGTCGTTTTGCTGGTCGTGTTCGCCGTCGCGATCCTGGCGCCGTTCCCCGGACATCGAGGCAGCCAGCGATGAGCTCCGCGAACACAGAGCCGTCAGAAAATTCCTCGTCGTGGACGGCCCGAGCGCGCCGGCGTGCGGTGGGGGCGTTGCCGCCGGACAAGCTGCTGCCCGACAGTCAGCCGGCCTACATGGCCTCGTGGATCTATGTCTTTGGCGTGCTGACGCTCACGTCCCTGGTCGTGATCATCGCGTCGGGCTCGATCCTCACCCTGAAGGGGCCGGGGTGGTGGCATTTCACAGGTGTCGGTCATTTCTTTAACAGCATTCACCTGTGGTCTGTGGAGCTCTTCTTCTTCTTCATGGTGATCCATCTGTGGGGCAAGTATTGGATGGCCGCGTGGCGGGGCGGACGCGCGCGGGTGTGGATGACTGGTGCGGTCGCGTTCGTGGTCGCGGTCCCGTGCGCCCTGACCGGCTACGTCTCACAGCAGAACTTCGACGCCCAATGGATCTCGACGCAGGCCAAGGACGGGCTCAACGCCTCGGGTGTCGGCGCCTTCTTTAACGTCACCAACTTCGGCCAGATGTACAGCTACCACGTGTTCCTGCTGCCGCTGGCGGTCGTTGGGCTGGTGATTGCCCACATCCTGCTCGTGCGTAAGCACGGCATCGTGCCGCCGTTTGCGCTGGCCGATCGTGGCGAGCCGTATGCTCGCGAGCCGGTGCCCGAGCCGGTGCAGGAGCCTGATGCCGTACCGGCGGGGAGCGTCTCATGAGTCGCGAGAGCCGCCGGCGCGAGGACGAGGCCGATCGCGACTGGACAGGTGCCCGTCGGCCCTACGACATCCTCAGGGAGGCCACGATCGCGCTCGGCGTGGTGCTGGCTCTTGCCGTCGTGCTGAGCATCCTGTTTTCCTCACCCGATCTCAAGCCCAGCACCGTTCAGTCCTGGTCGCGCGGGGACCCGGTCGACTTCGTGGCCACGGCCACGACTGAGCTCGACGGCACCAGCGTGATCGGTGGCTACGGGCCCCCGTATAACCATGCGGCCGACGGTCAACACGTCGCGTTCGTCTACCCGGCGAAATGGCTCGGCGTCAGCCACCCCATCAACACCGCGAAGGACTTCGTGCTCGCGCCACTGCGATCGATCACCGGGCAACCCGCGCTGTCAACCGCCGTTTCCACCTATCAGGCCGCGCCCGCGGCCACCCAGGCGGGCTGGACCACCGCGTACGAAAAAGGTCTTGGTAAGGCGACGGTAGCGCCGGACGGCTCGGTCAAGGTCACCGCCGGCACCTACGGGCCGCTCCCGGTGATGATGGGGTCGCTGCTCAGCTTCGCGCAGAGTGGCGGCCTTGACGGTGCGCTGCTGGCCGGCAAGCAGTTCTATGAAACGGACTACACCAAGCCGCTGTTGTTCATGGCCGACGGTGGAGTGCTGGCAAAGCGTGCCGAGCGCCAGCATCTGCTCGGAACCCAGTGGGGGATGATGAACGAGACCGGCAGCTATCCCGGGCAGTCATGGCTGTGGCTCTACACGGCCTGGTATCAGATCAAGCCATTCTCGACCTCGACCAACGCCGATGTGCTCGTGATGGGCGTGATGGGGGTCCTGAGCCTCGCGTTCATCCTGATCCCGTTCCTGCCCGGAGTCCGGGACCTTCCTCGCCGGATCCCGATCTACAAGCTGATCTGGCGCGACCACTACCGCTCGACGCCAGACACCCCGGCATAGCGTGTCTCAACCACCGGCACCCACACGCCCAGAGGGCTCTGCGATCGGAGCGCCTCGACGGACGAGCCCGCTTGCGACCGAGATGCTCGAACTCACGCGGGCCGAATGCCTGCGCCTGCTCGCGGCCACCGGCTTCGGGCGGGTCGTGATCAGTGTCCCTGACTGGGACCATCCGGTCATACGGCCGGTGAACTATGTCTTTGACGATCCGTCGCAGTCGGTGCTGATCCGGTCGGCCCCCGGATCAAAGCTGCACGCCGTCCTGCGCTCACCCAGGGCAGTGTTCGAGATCGACGGCGCCCATCCGGACGGACGCATCGGTTGGAGCGTGATCATCAGTGGCATTGCTGAGGAGGTCACCGACGCAGCCGAACTGCGGCGCATCGAGCAGCTTGACCTCGAGCCACTCGCACCGGGGTACAAGGGCCATTGGATCTGCATTCGCACAAACACAGTCTCTGGCCGACGCATCGCATTCGTCAGCGACCACCCCGCGGGCCGAGCGTAGCGTCGTGTCGGCGCGGACGGCCGCAGCCGGTGTGAATCTGTCGTGAACCGTCTACCGACGCTCGCGACAGAGCTTCACCTGCGAAACGGCCTCGCGGTGACCGTGAGGCCGGTCACCAGAGAGGATGAAGCTACGCTCCTCGAGTTCTTGGCTGGCCTTTCGGCTGCCTCGCGGCGTCTGCGGTTCTTCACCGCCGCCGTGAACCTCCGGGCCGCGGCGCGCCTCGGGGCAGCCGGCGATGACGCTGACCACCACGGCATCGTCGCGCTGGCTCCGGGACGTGGCCTGGTTGGTCACGCGATCTTCATCCGTGTCGCTGGTGCTGCGCGGGCCGAGGTCGCCGTCGAAGTGGCCGATGATCTCCACCACCTCGGGTTGGCCACACTCCTGATCATCCGGTTGGCACAGCTTGCCGAAGAACGTGAGATCACGAGCTTCTTCGCAGAAGTGCTCCCTGAGAACCTTGACATGCTTGCGGTCTTCCGCGACGGCTTTGCCGCCATCACCGTGAACCGCCGCGATGAGCTCGACGTCGAGTTCGCCACGTCAAGCTGGCGCGCGGCGCACGCCCGGTTTGAGCCATGACGACCATGAGTGAGGACAGCGCCGCCACACTCAGCGCACGAGAGCTTGATCTGCTCGACCGGTATTGGCGGGCCGCGAATTACCTCTCGGTGGGTCAGATCTATCTGCTTGACAACCCGCTGCTGCGCGAGCCGCTGACGCTTGAGCACATCAAGCCGCGTCTGCTCGGTCACTGGGGCACGACACCAGGGCTGAACTTCATCTATGTGCACCTCAACCGCCTCATCCGGGCGCGCGACCTCAGTGTCATCTACATCACCGGTCCCGGCCACGGTGGCCCGGGCCTCGTGGCCAACACCTACCTCGAGGGCACCTACAGCCAGGTGTATCCCCATATCGGGCGCGACAGCGAGGGCATCCGCCGGCTCTTTCGTCAGTTCTCCTTCCCCGGCGGCATCCCGAGTCACGTGGCTCCCGAAACCCCCGGCTCGATCCACGAGGGGGGCGAGCTCGGCTACGCGCTGCTGCACGCCTACGGCGCCGCGTTTGACAACCCCGATCTGCTCGTCTGCTGCGTGATCGGCGACGGCGAGGCCGAGACCGGGGCGCTCGCCGCCAGCTGGCACTCCAACAAGTTCCTCAGTGCCGCCCGTGACGGGGCGGTGCTTCCGATTCTCCACCTCAACGGTTACAAGATCGCCAATCCGACGATCTTGGCCCGGATTCCGGAGCAGGAGCTGCGAGCGCTGCTCGAGGGCTATGGGTACGCGCCTCAGTTCGTGGAGGGGTCAGACCCGCAGAGCATGCACGAGCTCATGGCGAGCACACTCGATCGGGTCGCAGCGGAAATCGCCTCGATCCAACATGCGGCACGAAGCGGAGCGACGAGCGAACGGCCGCGCTGGCCGATGATCGTGTTGCGTACCCCGAAGGGCTGGACCGGTCCCAAAGTGGTCGACGGTCTGCCCGCCGAGGGGTCCTTTCGCTCCCATCAGGTTCCGCTGTCAAACCTCGCGAGCAACCCGGAGCACGTCGCCCAACTTGAGGGGTGGATGCGCTCCTACCGGCCTGACGAGCTGTTCGACGAGGCGGGCGTTCTCCGAACCGAGCTGGGCGAGCTCGCCCCACGCGGAGACCGCAGAATGGGTGCCAATCCGCACGCCAACGGTGGCGTGGTGCTGCGCGATCTCGAGCTGCCGGATTTCCGGTCCTACGCCGTGACCGTGGACGCGCCGGCACACAGCTCCAGCGAGCCGACGAGAGTCCTCGGCGCGTTTGTGCGCGACGTGTTCATCCTCAACAAGGCGTTCGCGAACTTCCGCCTCTTCGGGCCCGACGAAACCGCCTCCAACCGACTGGGCACCGTGTTCGAGGCCACTGACCGTGTCTGGGAAGCGCAGACCCTTCCCAATGACGATCACCTCGCTACCGACGGTCGCGTGATGGAAGTCCTCAGCGAGCATCTCTGCGAGGGGTGGCTGGAGGGCTATCTGCTCACCGGCCGCCACGGGCTGTTCAGCTGCTACGAGGCGTTCATCCACATCATCGACTCGATGTTCAACCAGCACGCCAAGTGGTTGAAGGTCACGCGTGAGATCCCGTGGCGGGCGCCGATCGCTTCGCTGAACTACCTCCTCAGCTCGCACGTATGGCGTCAGGATCACAACGGCTTCTCACACCAGGATCCCGGGTTCATCGACCACGTGGTGAACAAGAAGGCGGAGATCGTCCGGGTCTACTTCCCTCCGGACGCCAACTGCCTGCTCTCGGTCGCCGACCACTGCCTGCGCAGCCGCGGCTATGTCAACGTGATCGTGGCCGGCAAGCAGCCATCGCTTGATTACCTGACCATGGACGAGGCGATCGCGCACTGCACCCGCGGACTCGGGATCTGGGACTGGGCCAGCAGCGATCAGGGTGAGGACCCTGACGTCGTGATGGCGTGCGCCGGCGATATTCCCACCCTGGAGACCATCTCCGCCGTCGCCCTGCTGCGTGAGCAGCTTCCGCACCTGCGTGTCCGCGTCGTCAACGTCGTCGATCTGATGCGTCTCGAGTCCGATAGTGAGCATCCCCACGGCCTGCCCGACGCGGAGTTCGACGCGCTGTTCACGGTCGACAAGCCGGTGATCTTCGCCTACCACGGCTACCCGTCACTGATTCATCGCCTCACCTACCGCCGTCGTAACCACGGCGCGATCCATGTGCGCGGCTACAAGGAGGAGGGAACGACGACCACTCCTTTCGACATGCTGATGCTCAACGACATGGACCGGTTTCACCTGGTCATGGACGTGATCGATCGCGTCCCAGTCCTCGGGACCCGCGCATCGGCGCTGCGGCAGCAGATGGTCGATG
>JALYZB010000505.1 GCA_030945945.1 Actinomycetota bacterium
GTTCGTCGAGTGCGTCGGCGCCCTTTTCCACCATTTCCGGGTCGGGCTCGGCTCCGCGCGCAATCAGAACGTTGCGGATGCCCACGTCGTAGATCACCGCACCCACCGCCGCCCCGACGAGCGGACCGATGATCGGAATCCAGAAGTAGGCGTTCACGTTTCCGTAATCGCCCGGAAAGGCGATCGACTTCCAGCCCGCGATCCAGGCGAAGATACGGGGACCGAAGTCGCGGGCCGGGTTGATCGCGTAGCCGGCGTTGGCGCCGAACGAGAGACCGATCGCCACAACGATCAGGCCGACGACGAACGGAGCCATATTCCCTTTGACCGGCGCGTTGAACTCGTCCGTGACGGCGAAGATAAAGGCGACCAGAAACGCCGTCCCGATCACCTGATCAAAGAACGGGCCAACCCAGGAATGAAAGTAGGGCGCTGGGAAGGTGCCAAAGATCGAGTACGTACCAACCGACTGCGAGCTGCCCCGCGTGATGTGCATAGCGTGGTTGAGGCTGTCGATCGCGTCGTGGTAGTTGAAGTAGACCAGTGCCGCCCCGGCGAACGCGCCGAGCACCTGGGCGGCCCAGTAGGCGGGCACCTTGCGCCAGGCGAACTTGCGCCGTAGGGCCTGGGCCAGGGTGACCGCCGGGTTCAGGTGCGCGCCGCTGACCCCGCCGGCGACCCAGACCGCAAAGGCCACCGCGAAGCCCCAAGCCCAGGCGATCATCAGCCAGTCGGCCTGGGCGGCGAACGCCACCTTGCCGCGCCCGGATTGGTTGAGCGCCGCCACCACCATCGCCACCACGCCATCGCCGAACGCGATGATGATGAACGTGCCGAGAAACTCGGCCAGCATCTCGCCGAGCGCGGACTGCTGCCAGCGCCAACGCTTTCCGTTTCGCTTCTCGAACACGCCCGGCTCTGCCATGTTCTCTCCCTTCCTCCGTGAGACGGGCTTAAAGTAGCCTAGAAGTCATGTCCGCAAACACGCCGGTTGACGCCAGCGTCGACCCGGCCCGGCTCGGGCCCGCCGAGCGCGCCGCGGCGGTCCGCCGCATGGCTGATGAGACCTTCGACGTCGTCGTGGTCGGTGGCGGCTCCACCGGGACCGGCTGCGCGCTCGATGCCGCGACCCGCGGCCTATCGGTGGCGCTGGTGGAGGCGCGCGATTACGCGGCCGGGACCTCGAGCCGCTCATCAAAGCTAATCCACGGCGGCCTGCGCTACCTCGAGCAGATGGAGTTCCACCTCGTCCGCGAGGCCCTGCACGAGCGGAGCCTGCTGCTCAACGTGATCGCGCCGCACCTGGTCCAGCCGGTCTCGTTCCTGCTCCCGCTCAAGCACCGCCTCTGGGAGCGCGCCTACGTTGGCGCCGGGATGCTGCTCTACGATGAGCTCGGCGGGCACAAGGGAATGCGCCGCCACCGCCACCTGACCAAACGCGGCGCGCTCAAGCTCGCCCCCGCGCTTGACCCCGACTCGCTGATCGGCGCCCTTCAATACGACGACTGCCAGGTCGATGACGCGCGGCACACCCTCGCCGTGGCCCGCACCGCTGCGCGCTTCGGCGCCGCGGTCGCCAACTCGACGTCCGTGATCGGGTTCCTACGCGACTCGGGCCGAGTCACGGGGGTCCGGGTTCGCGATCACCTCGCCGACAACGAGTTCGACGTACGCGCACAGGTAGTGATCAACGCCACCGGCGTGTGGACCGACGAGCTACAGCATCTGGTCGGTGAACGTGGACAGTTCAAGGTCCGCGCTTCGAAGGGCATCCACCTGGTGGTACCCCGCGACCGTCTCCAGCTCGACACCGGACTGGTCCTGCGCACCGAGAAGAGCGTCCTGTTCGTCATCCCGTGGGGCCGGCACTGGCTGATCGGCACCACCGACACCGAATGGACGCTCGACAAGGCCCACCCGGCGGCCAGCCGCGCCGACATCGACTACCTGCTGGAGCACCTCAACGCCGTGCTCGAGCGGCCGCTGGAATATGACGACGTGCAGGGCGTCTACGCGGGCCTGCGCCCGCTGCTGTCCGGCGAGTCCGAGAGCACCAGCCGCCTGAGCCGGGAGCATTCGGTGGCCGTTCCCGTCCCCGGGCTGGTCGCCGTCGCCGGCGGCAAGTACACCACCTACCGGGTGATGGCCCGCGATGCCGTGGACGCAGCCGTGCGCGGACTCGACACCTGGATGGCGCCATCAGCCACCGACATCACGCCCCTGGTCGGCGCCGACGGATTCAAAGCCCTGTGGAACCGCCGGCACACGCTGGCCGACCAGTCAGGCCTACACGTCGCGCGCATCGAGCACCTGCTGCACCGCTACGGCACCCACACCAACGAGCTGCTCGAGCTGATCGCCGAACGCCCCGAGCTCGCCGACCCGCTACCCGGCGCCGACTACCTGGCCGCCGAGGCCCTGTACGCAACCTCCCACGAAGGCGCGCTGCACGTAGACGACGTACTCGCCCGGCGCACACGGATCTCGATCGAGAGCTGGGACCGGGGCGAAGCCGCGGCCGAGCCAGTCGCGCGGCTCATGTCCGAGGTACTGAACTGGTCGCCGGAGACGATCGCCCGCGAGGTCGAGCTCTATCACGCTCGGGTGGCGGCCGAGCGCGACTCCCAGCAACAGCTCGACGACCAGACCGCCGACGCAGCCCGGCTGATGGCGCCCGACGTCGTTCCGGGCGCGCAGGGAGATGGCGGGGAGACGCACTCAGCCTGAGGAGAGCACCCTTTCGCGCGGACCTTTGTCCGCGTTCACCGGCCGGTCGGCGCGCTGCCGGCGAGCACCGCCGACCTTCGTACGCTCGGCTATCGGCGTTCGGGTATCCGGGCTGCACGCCGCGACCCTCTGACTTGGGAGAAAGCGACCGCTGCCAAGTCGGGCGCCTCTACCAGGGCCGTACGTCGAAGCCCTGCACGACTTGGCGCTCAGTCCTTGAGGTGGTCGAGCAGCCACCCATGGATCTTGCTCACCTGGTTGGTGAGTAGGGACAGGTGGGCCTCGTCCTTGAGTATCCACGACTCGGCCCCGGATACTGAGCGGCTTAGCCACTCACCGTGACTGACTGGGACAAACAGGTCCAGTGTCCCGTGGACGATAAGGCTCGGCGCTGTGATCTCTTCGATCTCAAATCCGAACGGCTTGACGAACGCCAGGTCGTCGTCGATCCAGCCCTCTGCCCCGGTGGAGAACGACACGCCTATGCCGTCGGCCCACCATTGCCCGATCGGACCGCTGAGCGCAACTCGATCGGGCTCAGCGACAAGCGTTTGGATCGATGTGGCGAGATCCTCGAGATTCTCCAGCATCTCACTCGCGGTGGCCGAGGCGAAAGGTGAGATGTGGTCACGGCCGGCCATTGCCAGCCCGAACTCGACGATGTTGTCCTCGCCCATACCCCTGAAGTAATTCAGTCCGCATGCGTCAAACGGGCCAACGCCAGCGATCGAGCACGCGGCGGCAACGCGTTCAGGCAGCAGCCCGGCGCAGGCAAGCGCATGCGGGCCGCCACCAGAGACGCCCCAGGTGACGAATCGCTCCACACCAAGTACGTCCATGATCAACGCGGCGTCGGTGGCAGCGTCACCAACGGTGCGCCCGGCGGCGGCCGTCGATGCGCCGTACCCCGGCCGGTCATAACCGATAAGACGGGCCCCGCGAGCGTTGGCGTCCTCTACCCACCCGGAGTAGGGAGGCCCGGCGGCGGGGGTCCCGTGATGGACCAGGATCGCGTGGCCAGCAGGGTCTCCCTCGTCATAGATGGTGAGCTCTCGGCCCTCGATCATGAGCTGCCGCTGCGGCACGGGCGACACCCTACTGAGCGCGGTCACTCCCGGTGCACGGCAGCGGCGAACCCGCCGACCGAAGCGGTAGCGGCGGGAGCAACTAGGACCCCTCGGCCCCGCGGTGTTTCGATCGACCGCGAGCATCGGCCGGCGCGGTCCGCACGATCGCAGCTCTGCTCCCACCGGCTCACGAGCGCGATGACTCGGCGACAACGCGTAGTCGAGGCGACGGGGATCGCGGTCGCGTTGACCGTCGTGTTCGCGCGCTCACCCCGCGACGCGCTGGCCGGCTGCTTCCACGACCCCATGTACTCGTACTCGGCAAGCCCGCTGAAAAGAATCAGGTGATGTCAACAGCGCGGTTGACGTCCCCCGCAGGCGTAGCGGGCTCACGCCCGAGCCGCGGCTGACCTTCCGATGCAGCGGGAATGTCAGTCGCCCGCCCTTTGCAGGTACACCGGCGGGTCGCGTTGCTTCGGCAGCGGGTCATGGCACAGCGCGTGGATAGGGCAACGTTCCGGGCATCAAGGTCTGCTTCACATGTGCCCGAAGGGCGGTATCGCAGATTCCGTAACCCCAGTTGATCAGCTGCTCCTGGAGCTGATCGGGGATGGCGGCGAGCCGCGTCGGAACGCCCGCTAGTTGCTTGACGGTCGCGTCTGAGGGGTCGATGATCGGGTCCGGGAGCTTGAAGTCCCGGACGTGGCTGCGGATCCCCCAGTAGGTTCCGGTGCGCCGCCCGTCGATGAACGACTGGACGGCCTGGCTCTTGCGGAGGTCGCGGACCTGATTGTCGATGACCGATAGGACGCGCAGGACTTGAAGGGGCCAGAAGACGTGCGGGCGGGCGGCGTTGCCCATATGGCCGCCCGCGTCGCTGATCAAAACCTGCTCGTAGCGTGTCCAGACCGCCTCCAGGCCGAGGTTGTCATAGACGCCGCCGTCCGAGAGAACGACCTTCGTCGTAAACGGGGCTTGGGTGATGTCGCTGTCCGAGCCGCCCGTCAAGGCGCCGTCGGGGAACGACAGTCGCGCGGGTGAGAGGATGGGTGGAAAGGCGGAGGAGGCGGCGACGACGCGAGCAAGCTCGGTCCGGGGCGCGTGCTGGCTGCCGACCCGCCAGTCGCCCTCAGTCTGAGTCGAGAAGCGCCACAAGTCGCCGGATTGCAGGTTCGTGGCGTCAAAGACGAACTCCGGGCGAGCGGGAAGGTCCGCGAGGGTGTGGTGGCCGAACAGCCGCCGGTAGCGGCGTGCGATCTGATCGCTGATCGTCGTTCTGGGCGTAAGCGCACCGACAAGGACCGAGGAGACGTCGATCGTCTTGCGGGCAAACGCGCGAAGGGGGTCAACGAACAGGCCGTCAAAATTGGTGGCGACGCCAGCATTGTTAAACGCGAGCTTGTTCCAGCTCATGGCCAGCACGCCGGCGGTGATCGAGCCACCAGACACGCTGGAGATGCGGTCGAGCTTGGTCAGAAGGCCGGCCTCGTTGATCCGCGTGAGGCTCCCAACGTGGAACAGCATCGCTCGAAACCCGCCGCCTGAAAGACACAGCCCGGTACCCGGGACAGGCCCGGCCTCCGCGTCCGGCAGCGGCGAACGCCGGATTTCAGGGATCGCGGCACGCCGACCCGACGAACTCGACGAACTCACCAAAGCTCTCCCCATTCTTGCTGTCCTCAGGGCGACATACGATAAGCGCCGCCAAAGATTTGCCCTCCGTCAACGCGGCGCGTTCGCTGGACGCTCGTGGCGCCGAATCTAGCCGGTTGTCAGCAGCGGCGCTCCGGCGAATCAAGAGCGCACACGAGCGCCTTCCCTCCCCGCGTCAGGCAGCACGCCATCGCTTCGGCGACGTTCAGGTCGCCTAATCGACTAGCCAGTTCTTGCGCAGTAGCAACTCGCCCGGCAGCCATCGCCCGCAGCGACTCGCGCCGAGGAGTGACGCGGCCGGAGTCAGCGCGACGTGTAGAGGATGGTGATGTCAACCATCGTCCACAGGAGGACATCGAGCGATCCATCCCGTTGCTGGATCAAGCCAGACGACGCCGTTCGCCGGGACCACACCCAGCTTTCACCCAGGTGTCCCGCCACGCAACCAAAGGCTTGGTTATCCACTACCGACCTTGACCGTGGCCGCGGTTCGCTGCTCGTCCGCCCCGTCGACGGGCGGGGGTGGGCCGTGCCCGCTTAGCGCGAGCTCGATCGTGTCGCGGACCGCGCCCATCTCGGGCTCGTCGAGGGCCCGCTACCCGTAACTCGGGCGATAACCGGCGGCCAGCAGCAACTGGTTTCGGTCGCGCAGCGATACCTCCAGGCGCTCGGCGCGGAGCAGCACCATCTCGCGCTCGGTCGCGCACGCCCGGTCTCGACAAAGCTCACGTGGCGCGCCGATACCCCGGCCTCGAGCGCCAGCTCAAGTTGGCTATAGCGTCGGCGCTGACGCCACTCGCGCAGCAGCGGTCCGACGCGCGGAACTGGGAGCCTCGCTCACGACTCGCAGCGTAACGACGCGCTGGGTGCACGGCACCTACCTGTGAAGTAATCAACAGCCCGACCCGGCGACGGCAGGCTACGCATCGTCAACTCATTCTCGACAGGAGGTAACCCAGATGTTGCAAGTCGCGGAGCTCATCGACAACTACATCGCCGCGTGGAACGAGAGGGACACCGAGCACCGTCGCGCGCTCGTGGCCGCACGTTCACCGCCGACGCCGACTACCTCGACCCACTCATGCAGGGCGTGGGCCACGACGCGATCGCGATGATGATCACCGGCGTCCAAGAGCAATACGCCGACTACCGCTTCGAACTCACCGCCGGTCCGGACGCACACAACGACCGCGTGCGCTTCACCTGGCAGCTCGTCGGCAACGGACACGGCAGTCCCGTCGCCACCGGGTTACTTCGGAACGCTCGCGCCCGACGGACGGCTGCAGTCCGTTACCGGGTTCCTCGAGACGCCAGCCAACTGACCTGCAGGCGAGCGGGGCGCCCGGACGCGGCACCCCGCTCGCCGCCGCATGCGCGCCGGGTGGCCAACCGGCGGGGTGACACGACCGCCGCATTAGTGAGTGGCGCAACGCACTCACGTCGACCCGTCGGCGGGCGTGGGACGATTGCCGCGCGACGATCGCCCTCATGCTGCCGCAGCGTCGCGTCGCGCGATCGCCTCTCCGTAGAGACTTCTGACTCCGACGATCGCTACTGCCCTGGTATGACCGCGAAACGCGGGATCGTATGGGCGACGTTGCGATCGCCCGAAACGAGCAGCAATTTCACGCTCCCGGGCTCGCTAAATCAGATGACGCGGGCGGGCTCCGCAGTGCAACGCGTGTAGGTGGGTGAGACGCGTCCTGAATCGGTCCCGGCGGCACCTCGTGACACGCTGGTGCGAGGCCGTGTTTCCGGCGCGGGCGTCAGGCGCGGTGGTGCGTGTGAAGCGCGGCTTCCGGCTGAACCGGATCAAGGCCACACTGTTGGTGTCGGTGTGTGCCGCCGGCTTCGCCGTCGCGGCAAGCTCGAGCTACTATGCCGCCGCGGCGAGGGCTGCCAGCGCCGCCTTCTGGGTCGCGAGCGCTTGCTGGACCTGCCGCGTGCGCGATCGCCCATCAACGACAGGACGGGACGAACACCGAGTAGCGGCCCCCTGTCAGGCGAGCCCGAGCTTGAGTGTCGGGTCCGCCTGCTGGACGGCGAACACCGCGCCGCCGAACGCGGTGACGATCAACCCGTGGACCTGCTCGCGGGAAAGGTCGTCGTGCTGGGTCCAGTCCAGCAGGGTGCCATCGACGTAGCCCAACCAGCCGTTGAGCGCGTTGCGCAGCAGCGGTGCCGGTGACCCGCCTCCGGTGAGATGCTCGAGGATCTGGCCGAGCGTCTCGGTGCGGAAGGCCTCCAGAAACTGGCCCGCTTCGAGCAGCGTGGCGGCGCTCTGCATCAACTTCGTCCAGGCCAGCGAGTTGGCCTGGATCCAACCCAGGTATGCGTCGAGACTGCGGTTGAGCTGCTCGATCGGGGTGCCCTTCCCATCCGGCGTGATCAACGCCTGCAGCTCCCCGGCGTATTGGGCGGCCGCGGCCTTGAACAGCTCGGTCTTGCTCGGGAAGTAGTGGTAGAGCAACGCCTTGGAGATACCGGCAAGCTCGGCGATCTCCCGCATGGTGATCTCCTCAAACGCGTTCTCGGTGAACAGACGGCCGGCAGCCAGGAGGACCTGGCGGCGGCGCTCGTCGACGCTGAGGCGGGTGTAGGCAGGCTCGGCCACGCCTCACAAGACTAATTGACCGACGGTCAGGCTGGCAGGTGTAACCAACAGTCACACTTTGGGTTACGGTCCCTACGTGTCCACCGCCCTCCACGGAACCTCTCGTGCCAGCGCTCGCCGCGACCGCCGGACCGCGCGCGAGCAGGCGATCATCGCCGCCACCCGCACGCTGTTTGACGAGCGCGGCCTGCGCGATGCCCGGGTCGAGGACATCGCCCGGGCGGCGGGACTGAACAAGGCCCTCATCTACCGGGCGTTCGCCTCCAAGGACGAGATCTTCGTGCTCGCCGCCAAGAGCTATCTCGATGAGCTTCACGCCCTCACCGACGCACTGCCGCGGACAGACAATCCGACCGAGCGCCTGCGCCGTCAGCTCACGGTGTTCGCGGACTTCTGCATCGCCTACCCGGCGTTTCTGGACTGCGGCCTGGCTCTGCTACGGCGCCCGGCGACCGAACTGCGCGACACCCTGTCCGACGCAGCCTGGTTCCGGATCTCCCGCTCGGTGGGACGCTGCGTCGGGGCCGTGCAGCGGGCGCTGCAGGATGGGGTCGAGCAGGGACTTCTCGTGGTTGATGACCCGGGCTTTCTCGCCGCTCGCCTGCTGACCCAGATGATGGGCTCGATGCATCTGGCGCGCAGCGGCGTCGCGCTCAGCCAGACCGCATCCGGGGCGGTCACCGCCGTTGCCCTCGATCTCGAGCAGGTCCGGGACGCCTGTGTCCGCGACGCGCTCGCCGTCGTTGAGTGCTCGCCGGAGGTCTCGTCATGACCGCCAGCCGCAGCCGCGCGCTGACGGTGCACGGGCACTCGATCAGCTATGTCGAGGAGGGCTCAGGCCCGGTGCTGTTGCTGATCCACGGCATGGCCGGCTCTCTGGAGACCTGGCGGTCGGTGATCGACCCGCTGGCTCGCAACGCCACGGTGGTCGCACCCGACCTGCCCGGACACGGAGCGTCGAGCCCCGGCGGCGGTGACTACTCGCTTGGTTCGCTGGCGGCCGGCCTGCGCGACCTGCTCGTGATGCTCGGTCACGAGCGCGCGACGCTGGTCGGGCACTCCCTCGGTGGAGGCATCGCCATGCAGTTCTCCTACCAGTTCCCCGAGATGACCGAACGTCTCGTGCTCGTCTCCAGCGGCGGCCTGGGACTCGAGGTCAGCCCGGTCCTGCGCGCCGCCTCGCTGCCCGGAGCGAGCCTGTTCCTGTCGCTGACCGCCGAGGCGACCCGGGTGGCGTCGGGGTTCGCGGGACGGTTGCTGGGTGTCGCCGGGCGGGCGTCGAGCCCCGGCGTCGACGAGCTCGTGCGCAGCTACGCCTCGCTGGCCGACGCCGACCGGCGCGCCGCGTTTCTGGCCACGGTGCGTAGCGTGGTGGGCATCAACGGCCAGACGGTGCATGCCGGCGATCGGCTCTACCTCGCCCGGGACCTTCCCGTGCAGTTGATCTGGGGGGCCGACGATCCGATCATTCCCGTCGCGCATGCCCAGGCCGCGCACGAGCTGCTGCCCGACAGTCGGCTCGAAGTGTTCCCCGGGGTCCACCACTTCCCCCACGTCGAGGCGCCGGATCGCTTCGTGACCGCGCTGCAGGAGTTCTGCGCGAACACCGAGGCGGGCGTGTTCGATGCCGAGCACTGGCGTGCCCGTATGCGGGTCATCGACGCCCAGGACTGAGCGGCTACGGCGCGGCTGCGCCCACCACTGGATTTCACCTGACACCGGCCGGCGGGGCCCGAGCACTCAGGCCCGGTTCCCCCGCCCGAGGCACTCAGCGCTTAGGGCACTACGGACGCGAGGCTCGCAGGGCCAGCACGCGGGCGGCGGCGGCGCGCGCTGCCGATCGACTGATGGCGCCGTGCACGATCGCTGGGGCGATCGCATCGCGAGCCGCCACGCCGAGCGCCGGCGAATTCGTGCTCGGATCGGTGGCGGCACAGAGGATCAGATCGGCGCCCGCGCCGGCGGCGAGAACCGCCCGGGAGCCCGGCCCGCCGAAGCCGGCCAGCGCCCCCGCCTCGATCCCGTCGGTGACCGTGACCCCGTTGAAGTGCAGTCGTCCTCGCAGCTCGCCGCCGATGGTCGCCGCCGACAATCCGGCCGGCCGACGCGCATCCAGCGCCGGATACCGTGCCCACGAGACCATCACCAACTTCACCCCGGCGGCGATCGCGGCACGGTACGGCAGCTCGTCGCTCGCGCGCCGGGTCGCCGCGGGCGTGGACAGGGTCACCGGGCGCAGATCGGTGTTCTGGGCCGTGGCTGCGGTCCCCAGGCCCGGGAAATGCTTCGCGGTCGCCGCCACGCCCGTGCGCTGCTGGGCGTCGATGAAGCGTGCGCCAAGGCCGGCGACCAGCGACGGGTGTGAGGAGTAGGAGCGGGCGTACTGATCGATGAAGTCTCCCGCCCGGCGGTAGACGTCCAGCACCGGCGCCAGGTTGATGTTGACGCCGGCCGCCCGCAACGTCTGTCCGGCCGCCGTCCCCGCCGCGCTCGCCAGTGCCGCCGCGTGCGGGGCGCTCCCGATTTGACGCTCGGAGGCCGCGGGCGGGCCAGGAAGCCGCCGAACCTCTCCCCCTTCCTGGTCGGTCAACATCAGCAGCGGCCGGTGGCCCGGCGCGCTGCGGGCCGCCCGCTGCAGGCCGGCGACGACGCCATGCAGCTGCGCCGAGCCGGCGACGTTGTTGGCGAAGAAGATCACCCCGGCCGCCTCCCCGCCGCGGATCGCCGCCAGCAATGAGGCCGGAGGACGCAGTCCCGCATACGCGTAGATGATCCGCTGACCGGCGAGCTGATCGCTGGACAAGCGGTCAGCCGAACCGTTGCCGCGGGCCGACGCCGCCGGCCGAGCGTGCCCGCCCGGCCGCGTGGGCGACCCAGAGGGAGTGGGCGACCCGGGCCCCCGGGCCGCTGCGCCGGCAACAGGCAAGGGGACCGGTCGCG